>CAZQPF010000053.1:0-23558 GCA_964595165.1 uncultured Desulfohalobiaceae bacterium | reverse complement strand
AGCGCATAGTCCGTGGTCGGTAACGGTTTCCGCCGCAGCTGAGGAAAAGCGACCCGGCACTCACTTTCCAGGTTTGATTCTATGGCACACACTCTGGGAAAAGCCGGCAGACATACAGGATCTTGAAATAACCCCCGAAACTGAGTGCCGGGGGAGCAGCTAGAAAGAGTACCTCGAGATGAGTGCTCCTGCAGCCGCAGCCTTTCCAAACGAGCCTACAGCAGGACCTTGGACAGGAGCCTGCCGCTCATGACTAGGAGCACCCCGGCAAAGATGTACCGAACGGTCCGGCCCTGCAGCTTGCCGGCCATGAGCCGGGACCCCGCCTGCCCTCCGGCAAAGGAGAACACGGCCGCGAGGAGGATGAAGGACCAGTCGATGCTGCTCACCGAGGCGTGCGTGACAAAGCCGGTCAGCGAGGAGAAGCAGACGATGAAGGTATTGGAGGCTGCCGCCGTCTTGGTCGGGACCTTGAGAACGTAAATGAGCAGCGGCACGATGAAGACGCCGCCGCCTATGCCGACAAGACCGGCCATGAAGCCGACGGCCAGCCCGATGACAGCGCTGCCGACAGCCTTTGTCGCTTTGCCTGTCCGCTCCGGCCCGGCCTCCCCCTTCGGGGCGATGAACATTCGGACGGCCCCGAAGGCCACGATAACGGCCAGAACGGTGATGAAGGTCTCGGTATCGACTCGCTGCGTGGTCAAGGCGCCGAGGGGCGCGCTCAGGGCTGCGGCGAGCAGGGGCAGGGCCACGCTGAAGTCGATCATGCCGCGGCGCATGTAGATGCCCGCAGCTGAGGCCGCCCCGACCAGGTTCAGGAAGAGCGAGGTGGAGGCGACCATGGACTTCTCGAAGCCGAGCAGGGCGAACAGCGGCGAGAAGAGCAGGCCGCCGCCGAGCCCGACCATGGTCAGGGTCATGGCGATGAGAAAGATGCCGAGGAGAAGGGCTGCGCTGAACAGCATAGGGCTCCTTGAGGATCAGTGAGTATGGGGCAGAATCCAGCGGCCTTTCAGACGAAGAAAGCCCCCATTGGCAGCAATGGGGGCTTTTTCTTGCTCAAGGCTCAGGAGTCCTCGCTCTTGGTGCAGGGATGATCTCCGTCCTCGCCGTGGCACTCCTTGATCTGCTCGGGAGTGCAGTTTTCCGGCTTGTCCTTGAGCTTTTCCGGGTGCTCGCAGCAGTTCTGGCACATGGCTACTCACCTCCTTCTTGCGGATTTGATGGGTTTTTCGAGCAAAGATGAATATTGAGATCAAGCAAGGCGTCCTTGGGCTCGCCCAATCGGGCGAGCCGCTCGCCGAGCCGGGTCAGCGCCTCGGCCTGGACTGCGTAATGCGTCCAGTAGCCTTGCTTCTCGCCCTTGACCAGGCCCGCCTTTCGGAGAATCTGCAGATGCTGGGATGCCGCCGCCTCGGATATCCCCAGGTGCGAAGCGAGCGCGCCGACGCAGAGGCTATGCGCCTGAAGCAGCTCGATCATGCGCAAGCGGGTCTCGTGGGCCAGGGCCTTCAATGCGGGCAGGATGTCTTCATCGGGCATAGCTGAACCATTTACGAAATGTTCAATGTGAACAATAATTGTTTTGATTGATTAAGTCAACACTTAACCAAATGGCTCAGAACAAACTCATAAGTCAGCGCAGCCTCTGGCCACGCTGACTTAATGGGGTTGATCAAAAAGAATCCAGCTGATTGATTTTACGGTATATATGTCGCACTTCGCTATGGCCGGGTTGACCCGGCACTCAGTTTTGAAGGAGCTATCTCAGGATCTCCATGGAAGCATATAATGGATTTATGGCATAAGCTCCAGCTATCCATCCCGAACCTGAGTGCCGGGTTGATCATGGAAGAAACTCCTTATGGGCTGCTCCCCTTCCCAAGGGGAGCTCCCGGCACTCAGTTTCCAGCTTGAAGCTCGGACCTGAAGAAGGAACCGAACTTGGGATGGCGCGTATCAAACCGTCGAATGGTCCAATTAAACTGAGTGCCGGGTGAGGGGTTGGAGATTGGAGTTTCAAGCGAGCGACTTTATTGAAGATTGAAGCGCTTGATTTCTTGACCGCAAGCTTTTCCGAATTTACAGTTAACTTCAACTTTTTAACTCAGGAAGTCGTCATGGATGCAAGCGTTAAGAACGAAATTCGTCAGATAGTACAAGAGCAAATCGTGAGCTTGGAAAAGAGTCTATCCGAGCTTGAAGAGCGTTCAGGAACTGTTGATTTGGATCAGCCTATTGGCAGACTCTCGAGGATCGACTCTTTGACCAATCAGGGTATCGTCCTATCCAGCATCTCAAAATCCAAAACCAGGCTTGCTGCTCTGCAAAGAGCCCTGCAGTTCATCGATGACCCTGATTTCGGGTACTGCAAAAGCTGTGGGGAAGAAATCAACATTAAGCGCCTCAAAGCCCTGCCGGAGTCTGAATTCTGCATTTCCTGCGCAGATTAGACTGCTTTTTGCCTGTCCCGCAAGCTGCAACCGTGAGGCGGCTGCAAAATGGCTTCTTGCAGACGCATCATGCCCCCTGCTCCCTTCTCGTGGACCTGCTTGCGCAGCGCCGCCTTGTCTATCTTGCCCGTGCTCGTGAGTGGGTATCCGTTCAGCCCCAGATTTTTCAACCGCAAAGGCCCAAAGTACGCAAAGCAGGATACGCTAAGGCTGGAGTCATTTTTCTTTTGCCGGGCAATCGGCAAAAGAAAAGGCTGCCTTTTCCAAAACCGTTACCCGGTTCTGAAAAATACAACTTCTCGCGTCCTAACCTTGGCGGTCTTTGCGTCTTGAGCGAGTCTGCGCCTGCCCGGCACCTATCTCATGCAGCGAACGTCAGGCGAGGACTGCTGGCTGGATAAAAGTACTGAAACTTGACTGTGATCTGCAGAAAGTATTTTTAAGCCAAGCAGGGAAAAGAAATGAGCTCCAGAAAGACGAAAAGGGTCAAGGCCTCAGGCTCCAGAAAGCCCCCTTTGGCCGCTAAGGTCATCAGCCAGCTGCGCAAGGCAAGCAAGGCAAAGGTAGTGAACCTCCAGGCAGTCAGAGATGCAAAGGTCAGGGCCGATGGGCTGGATGCCTCCATCATCAAGAAAGAGCAAATGGATCAGCTTGATCCTTTGCATGCAGTCTATTGCTTTGCTCAGAACAAGATGAGCGTCCTGGTGGAGCAGCTAGCCGAGCTGCCGGCACTCATAAAGCTGAACAACCTTTATGCAGATGCCCAGGACGAATACATGCCGCAAGGCCCGCCCATGAGCCCACTGACTCTATCCTACTTTACCTGCTGGGCCCTTTTTGATCTGAACGTGGGCATTCACAAGGAAACCTTCGGCTATGTGGCCACCGAGGTCTGCCGGGAGCTGCAGGCCGACCCAGGGCTCATCAGCCTTTTTGAGGCCATGAATATGTCCAGGATGGGACTGTATATCCATGAAGGCCTGTCCGAGGATTTTGTCTTTTTGCGTGAGCTTGTGACCGGGCAAAGACATAAGGCCAAGGTGCCCAGCGGTCACAAGGGATATCAGGGCGAGCTGTGGCTGGCCAGGGTTCTGGCGCCTCCTGTGCCGGAGTCTGGTTTTGACTACTCCATTGTCTTTACCACCCCTTACGTGATCTGCAAGCCCACGGGCCAGCTGTTCAAAAAATTCAATGTCATGGGAGATGAGCCGGGCTGGGAGGCATACTTTGACAGGACCCTGAGCAAGATCAGGGCTGAGAGCAGGGCTCAGGCCTACCATAAGCTGATGAAGTACGGCTTGAGCCGGAATTATTGGAACGAGTACATCTTCGAGGCCTATGTAGTCCATACTCAGGAGATGATCATGCTGACCGGCTTTCCGGATATTGCGAGCAGCAGGCCTCATGCGACAGAAAGATAAAGCCGGGCAGGACGGCAACCTTGAGGAGAGGGACTTCTCCGTGCGAGTGGGCAAGGCTGTCCAGTGCAGGCACGGATTCCAGGTTGGGGACCAGAGCAGCGGACAGGCCGCTTTTGTGCAGGACCAGCGAATGGAGCCGGTGGAGCTGTACAAGGCCAGCGGCCTTCAGGTCCTGAAACGCCCGGTGGAGCATATCGAGGCCCCGCCTCCCTGCCAGGGTCAGCCTCCGGACTTGGAGACGAGACCTACCGGGAGCGGGAGCATCGCCGGCTGGACAAGAAGACCTACAACGCCAAGTGTCTGTCCTGCGTCTGGGGCTGCCTGGTGCCGGTGGAGATGATTGAAAATGGATCAAAATCTGCAAATCATACTGGATAAGCTCATCCGTTTCCGCGACGAACGGGACTGGGCCCAGTTCCAGACCCCCAAGAACCTGGCCCTGTCCATCTCCCTGGAGGCGGCCGAGCTTCTGGAACACTTCCAGTGGACCACCGAAGACCAGAACATTTCGTCGGACAAGCGCGATAAAATGGCCGAGGAAGTGGCTGATATCCTTATCTATCTTCTGCTCTTTAGCCAAAGGATAGGCATCGATCCGGTGCAGGCGGCAAAGGACAAAATTGAAAAGAATGCACAGAAGTATCCGGCGGATCTGGTGCGGGGCAGGAGTGATGAGTATACGGAGTATTGAGGATGAATCCAAGAGTGAAGGATGTCCAGGCAAACGATGATTTCACCTTGGATATCCTGTTCACAAATGATGAGATCAGGCGCTTTGATGTAAAGCCATATCTTGATAAAGGCATTTTTCAGCAGTTAAAGGATATTCAGGCCTTCAAAAGAGTCAAGCCTTTTATGGGAAGCATCAAATGGGATGGCGGGCAGGATCTTTGCCCGGACACAAAGTCAGAAAATCATAACTGCCCTGCGAGCCTTATTTCAAGGCCTTATCCACCTCATTGGTGCATGCTTCCAGACTGTTCAGCTTGAAGACCTGTCGGAAAAGGCCTTTCAAGGTTTCAGTCGACTGGATAGATCTCACTTTGTTGACCAGCGCTGGATGCACAGGCCCAAACTTTTTCTGCAAGGCTTCGATGAGCATGTCTTGAGAAGTTCTGATCTCACCCTTCTGCTCGCCTCTCTGCTCGCCTTCACTGATCCACTTGTCCTTTGCTCGCATGTACTCTTGCTCGGCCCTTTCATAGCCTTCTTTCATCCACTGATCTGCCAATGTATTCATGATATCTCTCCCTCCCTCTGGCAGCATGGCCAGCGCTCTCTCGTAATCATCTTTGTCCAGAATCTCTGTAGACTTGGTCAGGTATCTGAAAAAGATCTCGATGTATTCAAGGGCCGTTCTGTGGCCAAGGCTCTCAAACAGCCCTCTTGTCAAGTGGGGCAGAAGCTCTTCGAGCTCCGGCTTGTCCAGAGACTTGATCATGGCCACATAGAACCTGCAATCCCACCAAGGACTCGGGAGAACTCTTGTGCTCGAAGAGCAGGTTGACCTTGGCCGCTGAGAACTCTTCCTCACCCATCCTCAGGCTGAAGACCAGGTCGGAGAAGTGCTTGCGCATCTCATCATCCAGATAAGAGGCGTTCTCCAGGTGCATGGAGTCCCAGTCAGCATGCTCGAGCAGCTCCTGGGGCAGATACTGCTGCAGGAAATGCTTGGTGTTCTCCTTGTCCTTGAAGACCTTCAGATGATCGAGGGCGATGTGTTCCGGATCATAGTCAAGGTCCCGGAATTTGGTTCTTGTGAGGAGCAGGATAAGAAGAAAGACTCCGGGGAAGTCACCGGGGAAGTCACCCCACAAGCTACCCCACAAGTCACCCCACAAGTGGCGAACATGCTGCAGGTACTGAAAGGGGAGATGAATCGTCAAGAACTCCAGGAAGCTCTCGGATTAAAGGATCGCTTTTACTTCAGAGATTCATACATAATACCCGGGCTCAAGTCAGGAGTCATTGAAATGACTCAACCCAACTCTCCCAGGAGCCCAACGCAGAGATATAGGCTGACATCAAAGGGTTATGAGGTTTTAAATAAACTGAAAAAAAGCTTCCGGCGCCGTGACCCACCGTGAACCCCGTGGTTCCATCTCTTGCTTATCGCGGAGCGAGCTGTCCGAACTCTTCTTGCGCTTCGATCTCATCCCTTTGTCGTATTGACCCGCATCGAGCTGCATGCTATCGAGAAAAATCTGATTATATCCTGAAATGATTCGACATTCCTAGCACACAGGTAGGCTATGCCCTCCAGCTTCGCCTGGCTGGATTCCAGCGAGTCGGAACGGCGCAAGGCCCTTGATGTCATCCAGGCCTTCGGGGACAAGGGCACCCTGGATGAGCTCGGCATCGGGACCACCCGCGACGCCCCTATCCAATCCGCTTTTGAGGTTGAGCTATGGACTTTTTTATAAGCAACAACCTGCTCTATCTGGCCGTTATCTTGCTAGCTGCGGCATTTATCTGGAATATCCTGCTCAGCAAGAAGGAAGAGTACCCCTATAAAAAACAGGAGAAGCTGTTCTCCGATGCGGAGCGTTCCTTTCTCGGAACATTGGAGCAGGCAGTGGGTGATCGTTACCGGATTTTCGGCAAAGTGAGACTTTCGGATGTGCTTGGAGTGCGATCAATGGGCAACCGCAAAAAATGGTGGCGGGCCTTCAACAAGATTAGCTCCAAGCATCTCGATTACGTATTGTGTGCTAAGAACGATCTGTCAATAGTTGCCGGTATCGAGCTGAACGACAACTCCCACAAAAAGCGCCAGCGCAAAAAAAGGGACCATTTTTTAGTTCGAGCTTGCCAAGCCGCAGGCCTGCCTTTGCTGCAAACCAATGCGCAAAGTGGGTATCCCGTTCACCATATTCGAGAACAGATAGCCGAGCTGTTGCAGTTGCCAGAGAATAGTGCATCCCAAGAAGCAGTGCACGAAGAGGATGCTTCGATGAATGAAGAGGCGCTTCAATCAGCAAGAGCACCGATTTGCCCTAAATGTTCTTCGAGCATGGTACGCCGCAAGGTGAAGTCAGGGGCCAACACCGGCATGGAGTTCTGGGGATGCAGCCAGTTTCCTCACTGTCGGGGCGCATTGAAAATGCAGTGATTGCACTGTTTGCCCACCAAGCGTGAAGAGCGCGCCAATGGACAAAGAGGACATCAAAAGCCGAATCGCCAGCTTGAATGTCTGGCGAAGAGGCGATGAACGAGCGCCGCACAAGCCTCTGCTCCTGCTCTACGCCCTGGGCCGCTGTCTGCGTGGTGACAGCCGTCTCATTCCCTACACCGAGGTGGACAGGGATCTCAAAAAGCTGCTGGCTGAGTTCGGGCCTCCGAGGCGTAGCCACCATCCTGAGTACCCCTTCTGGCGGCTGCAGGCGGACGGCCTTTGGGAGGTGTCCGGAGCGGACAATCTCGCAAGGCGCACCTCAAGCTCGGATGTTCCCAAAAGCGAGCTGCTCAACAACAATGTGCACGGCGGCTTCAAGGAGGGCATTTACCGGCTCCTCTCCTCTGACCGCCGGCTTGTAAGCGAGCTCGTCACCCATATCCTCAAGGCCAATTTTCCTGCCTCCTATCATGACGACATCCTGCAGGCCGTAGGGATCGATCTGGAGTCTCCAGCAGCCAAGGCGCAAGTCCGCGATCCTTACTTCCGTGACCGGGTGCTCCGGGCCTATGAGCACCAGTGCGCCGTGTGCGGCTTCAATGTGCGCGTCGTCGACACCCTGGTCGCCCTGGAAGCGGCGCATATCAAGTGGCATCAGGCCGGTGGGCCGGATAGCGAAGAGAACGGCATCGCATTGTGCACCATGCACCACAAGCTCTTCGACAGAGGCGCATTCACCCTAACCGATGACATGACCTTGAAGGTCTCGGAGATCGCCCATGGCACTGTAGGCTTTCAGGACTGGCTCATGATCTTCCACGGTCGATCCATCAGACCGCCCCAGCGGCCAGCTTACTATCCGGAGTCGACATTTGTGGACTGGCATGTCAGGGAGGTATTTAAAGGATATGCAAGGGCTTTATAAAGGGAATTGAGACCAGCTTGATTACTCCAGCTCCGAGAGTTTGAACTTCACTTACTTCTCAATTTGGCTAGATCAGTAGATTCCGTAAGCCCCTATGCGCCACGTAATATCTCTGCACCCGCATTATCCCAGGGCGAGGCGATATGAAGCAAGAATTGCAGCATTTGCTCGACAAGCTCCTTCAGATCAGAGACGAACGTGACTGGGCCCAGTTTCATACAGCTAAGAACCTGGCCGTGTCCATCTCCCTGGAGGCGGCCGAGCTCCTGAAGCATTTCCAGTGGACCCCTGAAGACGACGACCCATCACATGTAAAGATCGATTCCCTGTCCGATGAAATCGCCGACATTCTAATCTACCTTCTGCTTATCTCTCACAAGCTAGACATCGATCCCATTGAGGCGGCCTACAAAAAGATCCAGAAGAACAAGGAAAAGTACCCTGCCGAGATGGTCAGTGGGAAGAGCTACAAATACACTGAGTATTGAAAATAAGCAATTAAAAGTACAATCCTTAACAGCTGATATTCTAAGCTAAAACAGACTCTGTACTGTAAAAGGTTGAGATGGTTAATGAACAGATATCTTCTCAGATAAGCTCAAAGATCAAAGAGATTGAAGAGCTTTATCACCACCTGCTTCTTCTCGTTGGTCCTGCCAGTTCCGGAAAGACCCATATCCTGCAGGGGCTTTACCAAGAAAATTTAGCTCCACTGATCAATATAAACCTAGAGCTATCCCGCCAGATGCTGGAAATTCCAGAATCCAAACGATCCTATTACCTGCCCCGGCTTTTGAAAGATCTCTTCCCCCGGGATTCTGACTTGATTTTGCTGGATAATACTGAGATTTTGTTCGACACCGCCTTAAGACAGGATCCCTTGCGGCTGTTACAGGGGGTATCCAGAAAGCGTTCCATAATTGCCGCTTGGAATGGGCATATTGAAGGTGAATACCTGACCTATGCCGTTACTGAACATCCGGAGTACCGCCGCTATCCTGTACGGGATCTAACATATTTGAATCTTGCCAGATCAAGGAGCCTGCTTTGATGCAATACAGTGAGTTGATTCAGTTTGAGCCTATCGATTCAATTATTGAGCTTCAAGAAGCTAATGATACCGATATCGCCAAACAGTTGGTCCAGACCTTTGTCTTGTCCGAGGACATGGCAGAAAAACTGGTCTCAATAGCCATACCCCACCTGCAATTCCAGGAACCCATAGACAATATGGGCCTTCTGGTGGTCGGCAACTACGGCACCGGAAAATCCCATTTGATGGCAGTCATCTCCAGTCTGGCGGAGAGTCCGGAACTGGCCGAGTATATCAACCACAGCCAGGTAGCTCAGGAAGCGGCTAAGATGGCCGGCAGATTCAAGGTAGTACGCACCGAGATCGGCTCCACCACCATGCCGTTGCGGGATATCCTGGTTCAGGCCTTGGAGGAGCATTTGGCTTCCATTGGAGTGCACTTCAAGTTTCCCTCCTCAAGTGAAGTTTCCAGCAACAAGCCGGCCTTTGAAGAGATGATGGCAATCTTTCATGAGGCTTATCCAGATCATGGCTTGCTTCTTGTGGTGGATGAACTGCTGGACTATCTGCGCACCCGCAAAGATCAGGAGCTCATCCTGGATTTAAGTTTTTTGCGGGAGATAGGAGAGGTTTGCAGCCATCTGCGGTTTCGGTTCATGGCCGGAGTTCAGGAGGCAATTTTTGACAGTCCCCGTTTTTCCTTTGTTGCCGAAAGCGTGCGTAGGGTAAAGGACAGGTTTGAACAGGTCCTGATTGCCCGCAAGGACGTCAAGTTCGTGGTAGCCAATCGGCTGCTCAAAAAATCAGCAGAGCAACAGGCCAAAATCAGAAAATACCTGACTCCTTTTGCCAAATTCTATGACCGGATGAACGAGCGCATGGACGAGTTTGTGCGTCTATTTCCGGTGCATCCGGACTACATAGACGTATTTGAACAGGTCAAGGTAGTGGAAAAAAGAGAGATTTTAAAGACCCTGTCCCGGGCCATGAGGGATCTCTTAAACAAGGAACTTCCTCAGGATTATCCAGGGCTGCTCGCCTATGACAGCTATTGGCAAAGCCTGCGGGGTAATCCTTCCTTTCGGACTATCCCGGAGGTCAAGGAAGTCCTGGATTGCAGCAGCAATCTCGAGTCCAGAGTCGAGCAGGCCTTTACCAGACCGGCCTATAAACCCATGGCCTTGCGCTTGATCCATGGCCTGTCTGTGCATCGCTTAACCACTGGAGATATCTACGCCCAAGTGGGGGCCACCCCTGATGAGCTGCGCGACGGTCTGTGTCTATATCAGCCGGGAATAGAGGATTTGGGCGGCAATCCTGCAGATGACCTGCGCTCCCAGGTGGAAACTGTACTCAGGGAAATCCACAGAACAGTCAATGGCCAGTTCATTTCCTATAATCCGGACAATGGCCAGTTCTTTTTGGATCTAAAAAAGACAGAAGACTTTGATGCCTTGATCGAAAAGAGAGCGGAATCTCTGGATGCCTCCCAGCTGGACCGTTATTATTTCCAAGCCCTGAAAGAGATCATGGAATGTACAGACCAGACCTATGTCACAGGGTACAATATCTGGGAGCATCAATTAGAATGGCCTGAGCGCAAGGCCATGCGGCAGGGTTATCTATTCTTTGGCTCTCCCAATGAGCGCTCCACAGCAGTGCCGCCCAGAGATTTTTATCTATACTTCATCCAGCCCTTTGATCCGCCCTACTTCAAGAATGAGAAAAATAATGACGAGGTCTTTTTCCGGCTAAAGAGACTGGATGAGACTGCCAGAAAAACATTAGAATTTTATGCTGCTGCGTTGGATCTGGCTTCTACTGCCTCTGGTCACGCCAAAACCACTTATCAATCCAAAGCACGCCAATTTCTGCAAAAGATTGTCAACTGGCTGCAGGAGCACATGACAGAAGCCTTTGAGGTCAGTTATCAGGGCAGGAGTAAAACTATACCTGAATGGTGCAAGGAGGGGCTGGGCAAAAGCTCATCAAGCGCCTGGAAATCAGATCGGATCAATTTCCGGGATCTGGTGAACACTGTAGCAGGTATCTGTCTCTCACCCCATTTTCATGATCTAGCCCCGGAGTATCCACACTTCTCCTTGCTCATCACTGCGGATAGTCGCCCCCAGGCAGCCCAGGACACCATACGCAGCATTGCCCAGGTTGCAAGCGGAGCAGCTCCAGGTTCAAGCAAAACCCCAAGCTCTCTGGGCACCAAGCAGGCCCTGGCAGTGCTGGATGCCCTGGGGCTCTTGCAGGGTGAGCGTATCGACCCTGCCCACTCCAGATACGCAAGAGAGATCCTGGAAAAAGTAGATCAAAAGGGCCACGGGCAGGTGGTTAATCGCTCTGAACTGCTGCAGGATGTGCAAGGAGTGGATTATTTTTCTCCGCAAAGCAGCCGTCTGGAGCCGGAATGGCTGGTGGTGGTCCTGGCTGCATTGGTCTATTCCGGAGATCTTACACTGACCATAGCCGGGAAAAAGTTCGATGCTACCAATTTGAATCAAATGGCAGGGATAAGATTGGATGATCTGAAAAAGTTCAAGCACGTAGAAAAGCCTAAGGAGTGGAACCTGCCCGCATTAAAGGCCCTGCTAGAGCTCCTGGGACAAAATCCCGCCTTGGCCCAACTCATCACTCAGGGCAAAGAAGAGCCTGTGGCCCAGATGCAAAGCGCCATAGAAGGCAAGGTCAAACAGCTGGTGATACTGCAGCAGAGCCTGCAAAACGGGATTGTCTTCTGGGGCCATAACCTTATCCCGGACTCAAAGTCAGAAGAATACAGCCAAAGCCTAAGTCAGACCAAGCAGTTCCTGGAGTCCATGCAGGCTTATAAAACACCTGGTCAGTTAAAGAATCTCAGAGCTGAGCCCCAGGAAATCGCCGAGCACAAAAACACATTTGCAGTGGTAAGAGAGATTCACGCCCAGCAAAAGCTGGTGCAAGAGCTGGGAGACACAGCTTCTTACCTGTCCACAGCCGAGGCTGTCCTGCCTGCTGACAGTGAATTATCAGCCAGGATTGGTCAGTCCCGCTCACAGGTCATGGACAAACTAAACCAGGCCCAAGTCCCGGATCAAGGACTGATTGCAGATATCCGCAAGATGATGGCAGATTTGAAGCAGGATTATGTGCGCTATTATATTGATCAGCATGCTAGGGCCAGGCTGGGGGTTAATGATGAAAAGCGCAAGAACAGACTGATGCAAGACTCCCGGATGGAGACCTTGAAAAGGCTGTCTAGCATAGAGCTGCTGCCCAGGCAGCAGCTGGTTGAGCTACAGAACCGATTGGCGGCCCTGAAAAGCTGTACCCAACTCACAGAGCAGGATCTGCAGACATCCCCGATCTGTCCGCATTGCCAGTTCAGGCCAAGCGAAGAACGAATCCAGGCCTCGGCTTCCAGTGCTCTGGATGCAATAGATCAGGAGCTGGACCAAATGATTGAGCAATGGACCGAATCACTACTCAGCAACCTGGAAGACCCCAGCACAGAACAGAACCTGGAGTTGCTCAGCCCGGAGCGCAAAAATCTGGTGCATACGTTTATGCAAAAAAAGGAGCTGCCCGAGCCTTTGGACCAGGATTTTCTGCAGGCCATGCAGGAGGTTTTGTCCGGGCTGAGCAAGGTGGAGGTCAGTCTGGACAGTCTTCGCCAAGCCCTGGTGTCCGGCGGATCTCCTGTCACTCCCGCGGAAATGAAGAAGCGTTTTGAATCCTATCTGGAACAGCTGCTCAGAGGCAAAGAGCCGGATAAGGTAAGGATTATCTTGGAGTAGCGTAAATGGCTAAAACATACGAAATCAGAGATCCAATCCACGGTTTTATTGTGCTCAATGAGTGGGAACGAGATATTGTGGACCACTGGGTCTTTCAACGCCTGCGCCGCATTCGTCAATTAGGGATGACAGACATGGTCTACCCTGGTGCCATGCATACCAGGTTTGAACACTCCTTGGGGGTTATGCATGTAGCCACTCAGATGTTTGACCGAATTGCAACCCGGAGAAAGGAATTCCTGATTAAGGAGCTGAATTACGATGAGGCAGGCCTTAGTCGAGATCGAGTGCTGGTTCGGTTAGCGGCTCTTTTGCATGATGTAGGGCATGCACCATTTTCTCATGCAGGAGAGGGCTTGATGCAGACAAACCCCCACACCAATAAACCCTACAAGCATGAAAACTATTCTGCTGCAGCTGTTCTGCATCTTATGCAAGATGTGATCGAAAATCATCCATTCAATCAGAATTATAACCTCAAAGCCCAAGATGTTGCCGATTTTCTTAATGGAAGCAGTAGACTTGGCAGAAGCCTGCTATGGCGGGACTTGATCTCCAGCCAATTAGATGCTGACAGGGCGGATTATCTGCTTCGTGATTCTCATCATATTGGCGTGGCTTACGGCAAGTACGATTTGGATCGCATCCTGGTTACCTTGACTGTGGCCATGAACCCGGAAACACAAGCTCCGGTCCTGGCTGTTGAGGAGGGTGGCGAGCATGCAGCAGAAGCCCTGATTTTGGCCAGATATATGCTGTTTACCCAGGTTTATTTTCAGCATACAAGGCGGGCATTCGATATACACTCGGTGGAAGCTGTGAAAGCGCTTTTGAAAAGTGAATTAGCCTGGGAAGAGGCTGAAAAAGGTGTGTTCCCGCCTCCAGATTCCAAGAAGTACATGGAGCATTATCTTGACTGGGATGATTGGCGGGTTTTGGGGCTGATTCAGTCTGGCTCAGCAGGAGAACATGGACGAATAATTCAAAAAAGAAATCATCACAGAAGCATATTTGAGACTCCAGAGGTACCTGATGCTAATGATTTGGAATTTGCAGAGAAAGTACACGCTGAGCTGGGAGATAGGTTGAGCTTCGTGGATACTGCTGAAAAATCTTGGTACAAGTTTGAACATTCTGATGTTCCGCTCCTAATTCGGCCCGATCAACCTGACGAGGAGCTGATAACACTTTCGCAGCGTTCTGCTGTGGTCAGGGGCTTGAAAGCCGTGACCCGGACAAGGTTTTATGTGCCTTTTGAAAGAAAAGAAGAAAGTCTTGGTATAGTTCAAAATTTAAGGAAAACAAAGGAGAAGGAGAGATGGCAGGCAACTTGAATATCCCCTGGAAGCGCTATGGATTGATTGTAGATTTAGCCCGGCGTATGGAAAATAAGCAGTCCCAGTTTGGTAAGACTGCACTGCAAAAAATGATTTTTATCCTGCAAGATATATTTAAAATTGATTGCGGTTATGAATTCTCTTTACATACATATGGCCCGTTCAGCTCTCAAGTTGTTCACGATTTGGATTTTGTAGAGACAAACAAAGCAGTTGAAGTTCAGAACATAGGACATACAAGTGGATATATCATCTTACCGGGCCAAGAGGCAGACAGGTTACAGGAAAAGGCAGCAGAGTTTTTGAATAATCAAGAAGTTCAGAACGCTTTGCATAGACTGGTCGAAGAGTTCGGGGATTATTCAGCCAAAGATCTGGAACTGATCTCAACCATAACCTATGTGACCAAAGACTTGTCAGAACACAATGTTTCTCCTGCCAGAGAGGAAGTGGTGCAAACGGTAAAGCAGCTCAAGCCGAAATTTTCAGAAGCCATTATTGATAAACAGATCCAAAATCTGTTGGATAATGCCTTTATCCAGGTAAACTGAAGTTAATTTAGGATCTGATGCTATCTATGCGCAAAGAAAACCACTTGAACTTGCCCCTGCAAGAACAGGAACAGGACCAATCCGCACAAAAACAGCCTGTAGAGTGCCTGGGCATGACCTTTGCCGATGACCAGGAGCGCAGGAACTATTTTCTGGATAAACTACGCATTGCCTTGCAGGAGCTAAGGGAAAAACTGGAAGGAGTGCCATTCAGTTCCATGCAGGATACGCTAGAGCGCCTGGAATCCCTGCAGTACTGGCCATTTGGGCATGATTCCCAGGCCCAGGAACTGGCTGGGAAAATGGCAGAGGCTGCTGTAAAGAAGCACCGGGATAATCCAGGCCAGGGACACGATCTTTTGCAGCTGTTCAAAGACGAAATCGGCTTTCCCCACGGCCAAGAAGAGGACATTCTGGCCCTGTCTGATCCACCCTATTATACTGTCTGCCCCAATCCATTTATTCCGGAGTTCATCAAGCAGCACGGCAAACCGTATGATCCGGAAACGGATGACTACCACCGGGAACCCTTTGCCACTGATGTCAGCGAGGGCAAGAACGACCCCATCTACAATGCCCATTCCTACCACACCAAGGTCCCGCACAAGGCCATCATGCGCTATATCCTGCACTATACCGAGCCCGGAGATGTGGTGTCTGACGGGTTCTGCGGAACCGGCATGACAGGTGTGGCTGCCCAGTTGTGTGCGGACCGGCAGGCAGTGGAATCCCTGGGCTACTATGTTGATAAACAAGGCGTGGTCTCCCAGCAGGAAACCGGCCCGGACGGCAAGGCAGCCTGGAAAAAGTTTTCCAAATTGGGATCACGTTCCGCGGTCTTGAACGACCTCTCTCCAGCGGCCACATTTATCGCTTACAACTACAATACGCCAGTGGATGTTCAAGCCTTTGAGCGCGAAGCAAAGCGCATCCTCAAGGAAGTGGAACAGGAATGTGGCTGGATGTATACCACATTGGCCTATGCAGTCAGCGGTACCAAAACTGCATCCACGGAGCAGCAGGAGGCCTTTGCAGCACGGTTGGCTGAAAAGCTGCGGGCTTGCAAGTCAGTTGAGGAAATTCGCAAACTTTTGGAAACTCAAGTTTCAGAAGATGATGTGAAGCCTGTCTGGGGCAAGATCAACTATACTGTCTGGTCAGATGTCTATGTCTGCCCTGAGTGTGCACAAGAGATAGTCTTTTGGGAGGCTGCTGTGAATAAGGCAGCGGGCAAAGTCCAAAAAGAGTTCCCATGCCCTAGCTGCAATATGCAGCTGACTAAACGCAATATGGACAGGGCCTGGGTCACGAAGCTCGATAAAGCCATTGGTCAAACTATCCAACAGGCAAAACAAGTCCCTGTGCTTATCAATTATAGCGTTGGCAAAAAGCGCCATGAAAAGACTATTGATGCTTTTGATAAATCATTAATTGAAAAGATTGATGAATTGGATATTCCTGTTTGGTTTCCAGCTGACCGCATGCCTGAAGGTGAAGAAAGTAGACGAAATGATGATATGGGTATTACACATGTACATCATTTTTATACCAACCGAAATTTATGGTTGTTGGGAATAATAGCAAGGCATCTATTCACGAATTATTTAAAAGTTCAAAAGGCATTGATGGTTGCCCACTCCGCTGCTAATCCATATGCATCTAGAATGCGTCGATTTAGAGCAGATAAAAAGGGAGGTGGCCCTCTCTCTGGAACGCTATATATTGCTTCCTTAATAACTCCCCCAAATGTTACTTTATCCTTCGAAAGGAACGTTGATTTTGTTTGTAATGCTTACAAGGAAATAAAAGATATTTCCAGCAATGCCGTTGTCTCATCCCAATCAAGCTGCAACATTTTTGGTCTAGATGAATCAGTAGATTATATTTTTACTGATCCCCCTTTTGGGGGCAATCTCATGTATTCAGAGCTAAATTTTTTATGGGAAGCGTGGCACAAAGTATTCACCAACAATAAGTCCGAAGCCGTAGAAAATAAGGTACAGGGCAAAGGTTTGCCAGAATACCAGCGCTTAATGACTGAATGTTTTGAGGAGTACCACCGGGTCCTTAAGCCAGGTCGATGGATGACAGTAGAATTTCATAACTCCAAGAACAGTGTCTGGAACAGCATCCAAGAGGCCCTGCAGACAGCAGGCTTTGTTATTGCTGATGTCCGTACTCTGGACAAGAAACAGGGAACTTTCAAGCAGGTTATGTCTGCCTCTGCAGTCAAGCAGGATCTGATTATTTCTGCGTATAAACCTGGCCAGAAGCTGGAAGAACACTTCCAACTTCAGGCTGGCACAGAAGAAGGAGTCTGGGAGTTTGTGCGCAATCATCTCAAGCATCTCCCTGTTTTCGCCACCCAAGGCGATGCTGCCGAGGCTGTGGCCGAAAGGCAAAATTACCTCCTCTTTGACCGTATGATCGCCTTTCATGTCCAGCGCGGTGTGAGTGTGCCTTTGTCAGCTGCAGAGTTTTACCAGGGGTTGGGCCAGCGCTTTGATGAGCGCGAGGGCATGTATTTTCTGCCTGAGCAGGCTGCCGAGTATGACCGGAAACGCAGGACAGTTAAGCAATTTCGTCAACTAAGTTTTTTTGTTTATGACGAGGCCTCAGCCATCCACTGGCTCAAACAGCAGCTCTCCAGAAAGCCCCAGACCTTTCAGGAGTTGCATCCCCAGTTCATGAAGGAAATCGGGGGGTGGCAAAAGCATGAGAAGATGCTGGAGCTTTCTGATCTTCTGGAGCAGAACTTTTTGATCTACAATGAGGGCAGCCCCATCCCAGCCCAGATTGTCTCCTGGATGAAGCAAAGCGAGGAACTGCGGAGCATTATTGCTGATGAGGTCGAAGCTGGCCGCTTGCGGGAAGACCAGGGCGCCCTGCATATAGAACAAACCAGTCCGCAAATATCCAGGCTGACCAGTCGGGCCAAGTCCCGCTGGTATGTACCCAACCCCAATAAGGCTGCTGACCTGGAAAAGCTGCGGGAAAAATCTCTGCTTAAGGAGTTTGAGGAATACAAGCAATTCAAGGGCCGAAAGATGAAACAATTCCGCCTGGAGGCTGTCCGGACCGGATTTAAAAAGGCCTGGCAGGAACGGGACTATCAGACCATCATCAATATCGCTGAAAAGATTCCGGAGAAGGTCCTGCAGGAAGATCCAAAACTGCTCATGTGGTATGATCAGGCGGTGACCAGGGTTGGAGGTTAAGAATTTTTCTAGTACCTAATGGTTAAAACGTCTTTAGGGGCCAGATCTTGAATGTTCGGTATTTACTAAATTTAAATAACTCAGAATAATGGGAAAGTAAATGTCTGTAAATATTATACGTGGAACTACTGACAAGCCAGTAGCAAGTGAAGCTTTAATAAGATTTTTTGAAGAAGCAAGTAACCTGAATGGTAGTTTGTTCATTGGATATCCAGTTCTTGGAACGCCTGAGGGGAAAGTATCTATAGATGCTTTATGGGTTTCTCCTGAAAAAGGACTTGTAATTTTCGATTTAATTGAAGGAAAACAAGCTTCTGAATGTGAAGGGCGGCAAGATCAAGCAGCTAACTTGCTTGAAGCTAAGCTGAAAGCGCACCGTGAACTTGTCAAACGTAGAGATCTCTTAGTCAATATTCATACGGTTTCTTTTGCACCAGCTATAACAAATCTACCCAATAAAGTTGATTATTTTATTGCCAACTCACAAAACATCAAAGAGTTGCTTGATAGTCTTGATGAATGGCAACAAGAAGATTCTGATATTTTTAGTAAAACTCTTTCTGCTATTCAAAGCATTTCTACAATTAGAAAAAGCCGAACGAAAAGAATCGCTGAAAAGTTAGACTCTCGTGGACAAAAATTAAAACTTCTTGAAGATTCTATTGCTACATTAGACGCCCAACAAGGCAAAGCTGTTGTAGAAACGGTTGATGGAGTTCAGCGGATTAGGGGGCTCGCTGGATCAGGAAAAACTATAGTTCTTGCATTAAAAGCCGCATATTTACACACTCAACATCCTGATTGGCGTGTAGCAGTCACCTTCAACACTCGTTCACTCAAAGGACAATTTCATCGTCTTATAAATGCATTTTGTATAGATCAAACCGGAGAGGAACCAGATTGGGACAATTTACGTGTAGTAAATGCATGGGGTGCTCCAGGCAGCATAGAGCGGGAAGGTATTTATTATGAATTTTGTAAAACAAATGACCTACCTTATTATGATTTTCGTACTGCACGAAACAAATCGAGAGGTAATGAATTTAAATTTGCCTGCGATGAAGCATTGAATGGTTTGAAAACTCCTAAAACAAAATACAATGCTATTTTGGTTGATGAAGCACAAGACTTTCCTACTGCCTTTCTTCGCCTTTGTTATGAATTTTTAGACTCAAAAAAAAGATTAGTGTACGCTTATGATGAACTACAGAGTCTAACTGGTGAATCCCTTCCGTCTCCTGAGGTTATTTTTGGTAAAAATGAACAAGAACAACCAAAAGTAAGTTTCGAACAACAATTATCGTCGCATTCTAAAAGAGATATTATTTTACCAAAGTGCTATAGAAACTCACGTCCAATACTTGTAACTGCACATGCATTAGGATTTGGGATTTACAGAGAGCCTCCTAAAAATATGACAACTGGTTTAGTTCAGATGTTCGATCATTCAAATCTATGGCAGGAGGTAGGTTACATAGTGGAGGATGGTCAACTAGAAGACAATTCAAAGGTAACTTTAGCTAGAAATGAAAGTACTAGCCCCAAATTCCTTGAAGACCATTCTCCGATATCTGATTTGGTTTATTTTAAAAGATTTGATTCTGAAGAGGAACAATCTGAATGGGTTGTAGAACAAATATGCAAAAATCTCTCATCAGAAGAGCTTCGACATGATGATATTGTTGTAATAAACACAAACCCATTAACAACAAAAGAAAAAGTGGGACCGATCAGAAAGCTGCTTTATGAATCAAATATAAATTCACATCTTGCTGGCGTTGATACTGATCCCGATATCTTTTTTCATTCAGAAACAAAATCTGTGACCTTTACAGGCATCTATCGAGCAAAAGGCAATGAGGCAGGAATGGTTTATATTATAAATGCCCAAGATTGTCACTCATCCCTATTTAATTTGGCAAGCATTCGAAATCGTCTTTTCACTGCCATAACACGCAGTAAAGCTTGGGTGCGAGTAGTTGGAATTGGTGAAAAGATGGACTATCTAATCAAAGAATTTGAAAAGTTAAAGGAATATGATTTTAAGCTATGTTTTCGGTATCCCACAAAGGAAGAAAGGGATAAGCTAAGAACAATACACAGGGACATGACAGAACAAGAGAGAAAACGAGTAAACTCAAGAAAGAAAGGATTAGCTGAACTTATAGAGGATATAGAGAATGGAATTATAAGCCTTGATGATTTAGATGAAGATATGATTAAAAAGTTAAAGAACTTAATTAATGATAAATAAATCTATTTTATGCCCACATTACAAGAAATATTTTCACAAATCAATGAATTAGTAAAAAAACTAATTGAAATTGGCCTCTCTGTAGATCAAAACTTCCCTGCGCAAAGGCCAGGCCCTAATGATTACAGGATTATAACCTTCCCTGCTGCAAATTGTATAACTATTGCCTTAAAAGATTATACCTATACAGAAATTTATCAATACTTAATTAATGAGCGTGCTTATTTAGTCAAAATGATTGATGGAGCGATCATCCAAATAATGTATTCTTTTAAGGGCCATCAGTTAGTGAGTCATAGACTCGCTTTTTTTCCTTCACCTGACTTGGAAGAATTTCAAAACAATCCAGACATATACTTACTTGATGAAATGTATGCTGATATAACCGATAAAAACATAGTTACTTTCCCACTTCGCTTTGATTTCTGTTCTAAACCAAATGAGTATGTAGAATTATATCATCCTATGTCTCACCTTACTCTTGGTCAATATAACAGATGCCGCATTCCTGTTACTGCTCCTGTCACCCCTTTCTGGTTCATTGATTTTATACTTAGAAACTTTTATAATACTGCTTTTGAAAAATACGCAGACAAACTTCCGAAATATTTTAATACTTTTGAAGAGTCTATAAGCAATAACGAAAGAGACATAATCCACTTATCAATACCTAAACATAAGTAGTAATTTTAAAACAGAATAATATTTCACAATAATTATACTATATATATTATAAAAGTATGCAATACATTGAGTAATTATTATTAAATTAAAATTGTACATATTTGGAGTAAAATGTGTCGTTAACAAAATTAAAATTTCACAGATTTACAGCCTTTGAAAGCCTGGAGCTTGAACTGTCTCCCGGTATCAATGTCTTCCTTGGAACCAATGGAACAGGCAAGACCCACTTAATGAAGGCAGCTTATGCAGCATGCGATATAACCAAAAGCAAGCTGGATTTTGAAGACAAGCTTATCAGGGTCTTTCTGCCTTCGGGTGGCAATCTAGGGCGATTGGTCAAAAGGCAGAAAGCCAGCTCCAGAGCGAATCTGGAAATTCTTCGAGATGATTTGAATATGCAGGTTTCTTTTTCCAATCATGCCAAGCTGCCAAAATCAGCAAACAGATCAGGTGAGAAAGAATGGAAAGATAATCCTATTGAAAGTGTGTATATCCCGGTCAAGGAAATGTTGGCCAATGCAGTGGGGTTCAGGTCCTTGTATGCCCAAAGGGAGATCCATTTTGAAGAGATTTATGCTGACATATTGGATAGGGCTTATAGGCCTCCTTTGCGCGGCCCCGTAGGTTCAAACTGGAAAAAACTCATGAACAACCTGCAAAAGGTTATGGAAGGACGAGTGGTGGTCAAGGAGGAAGAGTTTTTTCTGCGCAATAAGCAAGGAAATCTGGAGTTTTCACTTCTGGCCGAAGGCATGCGCAAGTTAGGCTTGCTTTGGCTACTTATTAAGAACGGGACGTTGTTAAGGGGCACCGTTCTTTTTTGGGATGAACCGGAAAGTAATTTGAACCCCAAGCTATTCGGAACCATGATGGAAATCCTTCTGGAACTGCAAAGACAGGGTGTTCAAATCTTTCTGGCCACCCATGACTATGTCATTTTAAAAGAACTGGACCTGCGCAGAAAAAAGAATGACCATGTCTCTTTTTATTCACTATACAGGGATGAAACCCAGGAAATTGCAGTCCAGACCTCCTTGGATTACTTGCAGATTCATCCTAATGCAATTGCTGAGGCTTTTTCGGATATCTACGACCGCGAAGTAGAGAAAAGGCTGGGAGCTATGGCCCAATGAGCACAATTACTGAGAGAGACATCTCCATATCGATACCTGGTGCAGTCAATGCCCGAAAGTTTGATGATGAACATGAGCTCTCATACTGTATGAAAGCCGTGGACTTTATAGTTGAGCTCGAAGACAGGGTTTTGTTTATTGAGATCAAAGATCCACCCAGACACAATATTGCCCAAAAAGAAGCAGAAAAGTTTATTCAGCAGTTTTGCAGTGGAAACCTGGATCAAGATCTTTATTATAAATACAGAGATACTTTTATTTATGAATGGGCTTGTGGAAATATCAAGAAAAAAATCTTTTATATTCTGCTTATTGATATTGAAGAATTAACCGAAGCTGAGCTTTTAAATCGTGGTGATGAGTTAAGGAGAAAGCTGCCTGTGCTTGGGCCTTCTACCGGAATTTGGAAAAGAAAGATTGTTTCAGATTGTATGGTATTCAATCTTGAGGCCTGGAATAAACACTTGTCCCAATATCAGGCCAAACGGTTGAGTCCTGATGCATGACTGGCACTACAGCATTAAGCACAATCAACCCTGCCGAGTGCTGGAGAAGCATTCGCTTTGGGGGCAAGATATCTGCCGGGTCTGGCTGCCTGAGCAGGATGCTGTTGTCCGTATCCCTGCCGGTTCGCTCATGCCCTTAGAAGAAGGGGCTCGCTACTCTACCAGCGCCATTGTTTACATCTCCACTGCTGCCAAAATCGCTGATGCCCTGACCCAGGACGTCCTGCTTGCCCCTATAGAATCCCAGGTCATTCCCCTGCCGCATCAGATCCATGCCCTGGCCCGAGCGACTTCTGGGGACAAAGTGCGTTATCTGCTGGCTGATGAGGTCGGCCTGGGCAAGACCATTGAAGCCGGGCTGATCATGCGGGAGCTGAAACTGCGGGGCCAGGTCCGGCGCGTGCTAGTTGTAGCGCCCAAGGGGCTGGTCTCCCAATGGGTGGCTGAGATGCAGCTTCATTTTGGTGAGCATTTTCAGCTCATGCTGCCCGGGGACCTGCAGGGGCTTGGCCGCATGGCTCCTGCAATATCCAGGGAATACGAAAATGCAGACTCTCTGGACAATCCGGCCAACCCATGGCGGCTGCTATCCCAGGTGGTGATTCCCATGGATTCCTTCAAGCCTTTGGACAACAGGCAGGGCATGTCCAGGGAGCAGATTGAGGCCTATAACCAGGAGCGCTTTGAGAGCCTGATCTCAGCCGGCTGGGATATGATTATTGTGGATGAGGCCCACAAGCTGGGCGGAAGCAGCGATCAGGTGGCTCGGTTCAGATTCGGCCAGGGTCTGACTGAAGCAGCCCCGTATCTATTGCTACTCACCGCCACTCCCCACCAAGGCAAGACTGAGGCTTTTTACCGCCTGATGTCCCTTTTGGATTCCAGGGCTTTTCCGGATGTAAACAGTGTGAGCCGGGAAAGGGTGCAGCCTTTTGTGATCCGCACTGAGAAGCGCCGGGCCATTGATGCCGAAGGCAATCCGCTTTTTCAACCCCGCAGGACCGAGCTGGTTCCGGTTTCCTGGGAAAAAGCGCACCATGAAAAACAACAGCAATTGTATCATGCAGTAACCGAGTATGCCAGGCTGGGCTACAACCAGGCAGTGCAAAACAGGCGCAATGCCATTGGCTTTTTGATGAT
>CAZQPF010000052.1:0-23674 GCA_964595165.1 uncultured Desulfohalobiaceae bacterium | reverse complement strand
GACCGGGAGGCGATCGTCTAGACACGGCTCTCCCGGATCGCGCCACGGGACAACCTGCTTACAGCCTCTCCCGCACCTTGTCCGAGAGCTCCCTGGTCAGCCGGAGCACCTTTTCAGCCCGCCCGATATCCAGCGAGCCGGTGCCGCAGCTCGGCGTAATGAGCGACTGGGCCAGCAGAGTCTTCTCCCCCAGGCCGGTGGTTTCCTCTAGAGCTTTGAGCTTTTCCCGGAACTGATGCAGCAAGGAGTCTGCGCTCTCCTTGTCGATGTTTTCCGGCTCCTGGGTGGGAACTATTCCCCAGGCCAGGACCTTTCCGCCCTGGAGGAAGCTTTTGAGCTCCTGAGCGTAGATGAGCAGCTTCTCGAAGTAGGCGTAGGCATCGAAGCTCAGGATGTCCGCCTCGGAGTCCAGAACCAGGGACCAGTCCGCATTGGCGCAGACATGGATCCCGGTCATTCCTCCCTTGCTGTGCACTTGGCCGATGACCTCGGCAAAGCAGTCCAGGACCTCCTGTTTGCTGATGCTGATGAACTCGGATGATCCGAACCCGGCCAGGGCCGGCTCGTCAAAGAACAGGATAACCGGCAGCCCGAGCTCGGCAAGCTTTTCCGTCTGCCAGCGCGCCTTGAGGCTCAGGAGCTTCACTGCAGCATCCCGGAGCTGTATATCGTAAAAAATGGCCTTCCCCTCTTGGTCCTTAACCCCGGTGGCAAAGGTAACCGGTCCGGTGATCTGCCCTTTCACCGCCGCGGGACGGGTTTCCCTGTCTTTGAGCGTCTCCAGCAGAACCTGGAACCCCTCGGCCCGGTCGCGGCCGAGCACAAAGCGGGTCTCATCCAGGCTCTGCCCGCCCTCGGCAACGGCCATATACTCCTCGTAAAACCCCAGCAGGTCCTGCTCAAAGCCCTCGGACTGAGTATTGACCATCTCCCGCTCCCCTTCCCGGACATAGCCCGGCATGCCGGGGAGAAACTGGGAAATCATCCCTTCTTCCGCATAGGCCGGCAGCTGGACCCAAAGCGGAATCTGAGGAGTGTACTTCAGAACCAGATTCGTCGCCTCCCGGTGATCCTTGAGGGGAATGCTCCCGATAAGGGCCGGCAGGCTGTTGGGCACGAATAACGCATTCATAAAACCACCTCTTGAGCCTGGCCGCGCGCGCAGGCTCGTCTTAAACGTCGCATTCCAACCCCTCAAATATGCGACTGCCAAAACCCTTTTTTCTTCAATAAAATTACCATGAAGTCAGCGTGACCTCGGGTCACGCTGACTTGCGGAAATGGAAGAAGCCCCAGGTGATATGGCCGTACTTGCCGCCGTTCACCCAGTTCATGAGCCCTTCCTTCATATGCTCGATGTACTCCCCGCTGACGCCCTTTTGGCGCAGCTCGTCCTCCCGCCTCTGGGTCTCCTGGAGCACCGCGCCGTAATGGTTGGTCAGCTGCTGCGGCTGATTGTCGTAGCTCAGCACCTCGAAGCCGAGGCTTCTGGCTGTATCGCAATAGAACGTCGGAGTGGCCAGGGACTCCAGAAAGATGCGCTTGAGGATGGGCTGCAGAAACTCCGGGTAGCAGTCCTCTGTCTGCATGGGATCGGTAAAGACCATCTCCCCTCCCTTCTTGAGCACCCGATAGGCCTCGGCGAGCACTTTCTCCCGCTGACTGCTGTGCAGTATGGCGTCCTGGGACCAGACCACATCAAAGGCCTCATCAGAGTAGGGAACATGCTCGAAGTTTCCGTCCAGAACCTCGATGAGATGGTCCACTCCCTGCTCCTGGTTCATTCGCCGGTGGCGCTCGTTTTCCACTTCGCTCAGATTGAGAGCCACCACCCGGCAGCCGAAGGTCTTGGCCAGATAGCGGGCCGTGCCTCCGATCCCGGAGCCCAGATCCAGAACCCTGCTTTGGCCGCCTAGAGCAGAGGGCAGCTCGGCCAGCTTTTCCACCGTGCGGCGGCTGCCGTCGAAGATGGTGTCCTCCGGCCTGCGATAAGTGCCGACATGGAGATCCTCTCCGCCCCAGATGGAGGTGTAGAAGGTGTGGGCGTCGTTGCTGTTGTAATACTGCCTGGCCGTATCCACTGCTTTCTGAGGGTCTTGATTCATAGAGGGTTCTCTCCTTTCTGCTCGCTGCCATTCCACTTTCCAAGCTTGCTGTTCGCTCACAGCACAGGGCCAAGAGACTTATAAGCCGCGCTTCTCCTATCTCGATGGTCAAAAGTTTTCAAATAATACGTTGTTTTTGTTGCTGTTATTGACGAACTGGCTTGACTAAGACTGCCTTTGGCTCATCTCTTTGATTTCTTGATCCCGACTCTACATTCTTTCTTCGCCATGCGCCATGCGCCATGCGCCATGCGAAAACAACTGTGAACTCTAAAGCTCGCATTTCCAACAGAAAAAAGCTTGGTCCCGCTCAAGGGGTATCGCCAGAGCGGGAGCAAGCTTTTTTAAAACTGCGCCTGGTAGCGCTTCCAAAACTCCTCTTGGGTGAAGGAATGGGCCTGGGTCCCCTTGCATTCCACGCAGAAGCTGGCGCAGGTAACCCCGAGCTTGGCCGCTTCGGACAGGCTCTGCCCCTGGCATAATCCCTTGATCAGTCCGGAACGGAAGGCATCCCCGGCTCCGGTGGGATCCAGGGGCTTGTCCACCTTAACGGCCGGAACCCGCTGCTCGCCGTTTTCCCGATCCGCAATCTCCGCCCCCTCTTCCCCGAGAGTGGTGACTATGGCCCGGGTGAGGCCCAATAGGCCCTCCTTGTTCAGGCCGGTGGCCTCCATGATGAGGCTCAGCTCATAATCGTTGGCAATGAGCGCCCTGGAGCCCTGAATCATCTCTTTGAGCTGCTCCCCGTTGAAGGCCGGGATGTTCTGGCCCGGATCGAAGATGTAGGGGACGGACTGCTCCTTGTACATCCGGGGATAGCTCTGCATGTCCTCCAGATTTCCCGGGGAGACGATGGCCAGGCTGTTTTGCTTCTCAAAGCCGGAGAACCCGTTGTGGGTCGCATAGTTCATGGCCCCGGGGTTGAAGGCGGTGATCTGGTTGTCGGACATGTCAGTGGTGATGTAGGCGCTCGCCGTAGGCACATCGCTCACCTTCCTGATGCCGTCTACAGCAATGTCGTGCTTTTGCAGCCAGCGTTCGTAGCGTTGGAAATCGCTGCCCGCGGCCGCCAGAATGGTGGGCTTTTCACCGAGCAGAGCCAGGGAGAAAGCGATGTTGCCGGCGGTGCCGCCGAACTTCTCCTCCAGGTCGTTGACCAGAAAGCAGACGTTCAAGATGTGCAGCTTGTCCGGAATGATATGGTTGGCGAACTTGTCCGGGAAATCCATGATCCGATCGTAGGCTATGGACCCGGAAATGTAGATATGATTCATGACCTATACCTCGTACGATTGCTGGAGTGAAGCCTGCCAGGCTTCACTCCAGCAATCGTTTTATAGTTTGCAGGCGGTGCGCAGGTCGTCTACCGCATCGGTCTTTTCCCAGGTAAACTCGGGGTCTTCGCGGCCGAAATGCCCGTAGCAGGAGGTCTTCTTGAAGATCGGGCGCTGCAGGTCCAGGCGCTGTACGATAAAGTAGGGCCGCAGATCGATCACCTCTCGAACCGCCTTGGTCAGGGTATCGTCGTCCACCTGCCCGGTGCCGCGCGAGGTGACCAGCACGGAAACCGGATCGGCTACACCAATGACGTAGGCCAGCTGCACTTCGCAAACCTCGGCCAGATCGGCGGCAACCACGTTCTTGGCGATATATCTGGCCATATAGGCGGCCGAACGGTCCACCTTGGAAGGGTCCTTTCCGGAAAAGGCCCCGCCGCCATGGCTCCCCATGCCGCCGTAGGTATCCTGAATGATCTTTCTGCCGGTCACGCCGCAGTCGCCCATGGGGCCGCCAACGACAAAACGGCCCGTGGTATTGATGAACACGCGGGTCTTCTCGTCGATAAGATCTTCGGGCAGCGTTTTGTTGACCACTTCCTTCTGGATGCCGGCTTTGAGGTCCTCAAAGGAGACCTTGTCGTCGTGCTGGGCCGAGACCACCACATTGTCTATATATACCGGCTTGCCGTTTTCATAGACCATGGCCACCTGGGTTTTCCCGTCCGGCCTCAAATAGTCCAGGATCTCTTTTTTGCGGACGTAGGTCAGCCTGCGGCTCAGCTTATGGGACCAGAACACCGGGGCGGGCATCAAGGTTTCGGTCTCTTTGCAGGCAAAGCCGAACATCATGCCCTGGTCTCCGGCGCCTTGCTCCTCCGGTGACTTGCGGTTGACGCCCATGGCTATGTCGCCGGATTGCTTATCTATGGAGGAGATCACGGCACAGGTTTCCCAGTCAAAGCCCATGTCCGAGCTGCAGTAGCCGATATCCTTGACCGTGTTGCGCACGATTTGGGGAAGATCGGCATACCCGGTGGTGGTGATCTCCCCGGCGATAAAGCACAGCCCGGTGGTCACCAGAGACTCGCAGGCGACCCGGGAGTTCGGGTCCTGAACGATAAGGGCGTCCAGTACGGCATCGGAAATGCGGTCCGCAACCTTGTCCGGATGTCCTTCTGTCACCGATTCTGAGGTAAACATGTATTTTCCTTGTTGTCCAATCATCATTCATCTCCTTCTTTGCGGTTTTCGGTTAGGCTATGGGCATGCAGCCCTCGTGCGGAAAACAAATGAGCACAGGCCTTTTGACTTGGGGAGGTGCAGCTGGTTAGAAACCATAGCGAGCAAAAATGACATTGTCAACATGTTTTGTAAAGCATTTCTGCATCCACAAAGAATTAAAAACCAAGCTCATAAATTAAGTTTTTAAATAGTTCTAAAAATAATATAAGACATACAATGAATAATATTTTTATAGATAAAGAAATGTTGCAGAGACATTACTCTCAAGCAATACAGACACTACTAACGTTGCATTATTGCATATGTATATCATATAGTCAGTCACTGCAATATAATGTTTCTGCTTCATTCCGAGCAATATGCTTGCAGCCAATGGTAATTGCCAGCTAAGAAACGGGGTGACAAGCTAATCTTTTAATAAACATATCAATATATCTTTATATATCAATCATAAAAAATCTTACTCCCCGCAACCGGGTCCGGTACAACCCCTGTTTGGCTTCCAGGTGCGCTGCTTCGCTTCTCACGGGGTGGATATCTTGCGTTGGGTCCATTCCCGGCTCAGCTTTTCAGCGAAAATATGGCCCCAGTGCATCCCGTAGTATTGGTTGGCCAGATATTCCAGGGTATGCTGGATTCTCGCCTTCTGCGGCAGGGAGCCCATAATTCGATTCAAGCCGATCTTGCAGGAAGGGCAGCTGACCAGAACGGTGCTTTCTTCTTCCTGCTCTCCCAAGACTTCCTCCAGAGCGGTTCGCTTGCGTTTGCGCAACCGGTTGTATACCTCAGGCGCGGTAAGCGCTCCCAGGCCGGATTCAGCACAGCAAAAGGGCGAGCGGTCCACCGAACCGGGCAGGCATTGCTGCAGCGATTTGGCATAGATGACATCCGCCTCCTTTTGAGACACCTCGCTCCAGGCGCTGTGACAGGAGCTATGGTAGATCACCGGGGCAGGCTCCTCCTTTTTGAGGGCTTTGCCCTGCAGATCCGCACACAGGAACTGGAAGACGTCCCTGAGCTCCAGCTTCGGGCTCAGCTCCTCCAAGCCGTGCTCCTCGAAGGAGGCCCGGCAGGTACCGCAGGAGGTGAGCAGGCTCTTGATCCGAACTCCTTCCTCCGCCGCCAGATTGATCCGTCCCTGGAAGAACTGCCGGTTCCGCTCCCGATTCTGGTTGTAGGCCCCCATGCAGCCTTCGGACAGAAGCGGGTAGCCGCAGCACTTGTGCTCCTCAGGCAGGAGCACCGCATATCCGGATTCCAGAAGCAGAAAAAGGCCGGCCAGTCCGATTCCGGCATAGAAAAGGCCCGAGCCGCATCCCGGGAAATAGAAGACCCCGGGGAAATCCCCCTTGGCGGATGCGTCTCCCGGAATGATGAGGTTGCCTTCGCTGAGGTTCATCTTCTGATAGATATTGGTCATGCCCAGCTTGGGGCCGGGACCCTGGAAGACCGGATTCTTCATCCGCCGCCTCCAAAAGGGAGGGATGAAACGAACAGCCGTGTTCTGAATGGTTTGTCCCAGGGCCGCCGCTTTGGCAGCCCAGGGCAACAGCTCGGAATCGTGGCTCCACAGCTGCAGCATGCGGGACTTCCAGGGGCTGCCGGATATTCCCTCCCGGTCCAGGTAGGAGCGCAGGGAAAGGGTTACGTCTGCGCTGTCTATCTTCACCGGGCAGACATCCATACACTTGCCGCAGGCGGTGCAGAAATCCATGAGCTCGCGCAGCTGCGTCAGCAGCTCCTGCCGGGCGGAGCTGTTGATCTCCTGGGTGTAGGCCAATGCCGCCAGCAGGGAACCGATGGTGATGTTCTTGTTGCGGGGATGGTAAAGGTAGCCCTTCTGGGGATAGTACATGGGGCAGACCTGCTTGCACTTGCCGCACCGGGTGCAGATCTGGACATGCTTGAGCATTTCCACCAGCTGGCTCTTTTCCGGAAGCTCCAGGGAAGAGATGCATTCCGTGAGCCGATCCCAGGATATGGAGAAGGGGGCCACCTCCACCTCTTTCCGGACCAGCTTCCCGGGATTGATCACATTGTTGGGATCCACCCGCTTCTTGTATTCCCGCAGGGCTTCGATCTTCTGCTCGGAAAGATAGCTGATCTTGGTGATGCCGATACCATGCTCGCCCGAGACCTCGCCACCCAGCTCGAGCACTTTCTGGAATATCCGTCCCACGGCCTCCTCGGCCTGGCGGTACATTTCCCGATTCGTGGCGTGCACCGGGATGTTCACGTGGCAATTGCCGTCTCCGGCATGCATATGGTTGGCGATTTCCAGCCTGGTTTCGAAAAGGTTTTCCTCCAACGACTGCAGGGCCTTATCATGCACCGGATAGCGGCTGCGCAGATCCTGAAAGAAGTAGTGGATCTGCAGCCCGAACTCCTGCTCGGACATGACGGTCCCCCGGGAACGATGCTCCTCGATGTCCCGGCAGACCTGAAGCTCCATGGTCACGAACTCGTCCTTTTCCTGCAGGCTCAGAAGCTCATCCACCTCATGCAGGGCCCGCTGGTAGCGATTGGCCAGGTACTCCAGATTGAGCTCCTCCAGAAAATCGGAAAAGGTGGGAATCTGCTCCAGGGGAATGACGACATCCTCATTGATCTTGAAGCCGCTGGTTCGCCTGGAGATGGCGCTCAGCTGGTGCCGGTCCTCCCAGTAAGCCTCGGCTTCCTTCTCGTCTCTGGCCTCCAGGACATCAACCTCCGGATAGCGCTCGGCAATATCGAATATGGCCCAGAGCACCTCCTCCAGATGCTGCCGGCTGTTGGAGTCGAGCTGGATCAACAGCACCGAGATGGGGTCCCCCTCGTAGAGCGTGGACTTCTTGGAGTACTCAATGGCCCGGATGTACTTGGCTCCGAACTCCTCCAGAGCGGTCATGGTAACCGACCTGGACCTGGATCGGATGGTGTCCCGGAGCCCGACCAGGTCCTTGATCACCTGCGCCGCATAGTGCATGGAGGAGCCGAAGAACTCCAGGCACAAGGTCTGGGAGTAGCGCAGCTGAGGATGGAGGATGAAGGTCACCTCGGTGATGATCCCGTCCACTCCCTCTTTTTGGATTCCCGGCAAGCCGCCGAGAAACTTGTTGCTCACATCCTTGCCCAGTCCTGGAGCCCGGATCGCCTGGCCGCTCAGCTCGATGGTCTCCTTCAAGCTTCCCTGCTCGTCGAATACGTCAAAGATGACGCTGTCTTCAGGATAGATCTTATGCCGGGGGTGGTTGCGCCGCACCACGGTGATCAGCTCGCCCTGGGGCTCAACCATGGTGTAGCTGAGGATGTTGTCGATGGTTGTTCCGTACTCAAAGGCGAAAGGGCCTCCGGCGTTTTCCGCAACATTGCCCCCGATGGAGGAGGCGGCCTTGGAGGCCGGGTCCACGGTGAACAAAAGATCGTGCTCCCGGGCCGCCTTGATGGCGTCCAGGGTAATGACCCCGGTTTGGGTCTTCAGGAGACGATTTTCCGTATCCACCGCATAAATGGTCTTCATCCGGGAGAGGCTCAAGATGACCGATTTGCGAAGGCCCGGGATGGCCCCGCCGGTAAGGCCGGTTCCTCCGCCGCGCGGAACCAGGTAAAAGCCCATCTCGTTGGCTATGCGGACGATATGCTGCACTTCCTCGGTGTCTTCAGGGAAGACAGCCAGCATGGGAAGCTCCATGTGGAGGCCGGTGGCGTCTGTGGCGAACTGAACGAGCGTTCCCGGCGCATCCATCACCTCCCCGGTCTCCAGGATCTGCTCCAGAGCCGACTTGATCTCCTGCTTGAAGGCATCATAGGCCTCCTCCTGTTGCCAGAATCTTTCCATCTCCTGCTTCAGAGACTGAAATCCCTGGCTCCGGCATCTGCTTTCCAGGCCGGAAAGCTTGTCCATGACCTGCTGCTTGATCACCTCTTTGGGGACAAAGGGGTTGCAGCGTACAAAAAAGGCTTCCGAGGCGATCTCAAACAGGTTCTCCGCTTCCGGGCCGCAGGCCTCTTCCAGCTGGGCTTCGGTCGCTTGAAGCACCGTCTGCAGAACGCGCTCCTTGGAAACAGTTATATGGGGCATATGGGTATTCATAGACCGCTCCTTCCCGCAGGCAAGCCTTTGCACAGGCTCAACACGGGTGCGATGGAATCAGGTTAAACCAGAAACGACGTGTGGGGTTTGAAAAAAGGGGTGGATCGGAAATGCAAAAAGATTATATATTACCCAGTTTTTCTGCCTTGGGGTTAAAGGATGCAGGGCCGGCATTTTCAGGGGCGGCAACAAAAAGGGGGTACTCCCTGGCAAAGCGCTCCACTTTCTTCCCCACCTGGGCCAGGCGGGTTTCATTCTCCCTATGGACCAGGGCCTCGTCCATCCAGCCGACGATGCGCTCCATCTCGGCCTGGAGCATGCCCCTGGTGGTGATCACCGGAGTGCCCAGGCGAATCCCCGAGGTCACTGCCGGGGATTTCGGATCAAAGGGGATGGTGTTTTTGTTTACCGTAATTCCCACTCGGTCCAGGATGTCCTCGGCTTCCTTGCCGGTGATCCCGGTTTTGGACAGATCCACCAGGAGCAGGTGGTTGTCCGTGCCCCCGGAGACCAGATCGTATCCTGCATCGGACAGGGCTCTGGCCATGGCCTGCGCATTGGCTACCACCTGCTTCTGATAGGCGCGAAACTCATCCTGCAGGGCTTCCTGAAAGGCCACCGCCTTGGCGGCTATGACATGCATCAAGGGACCGCCCTGGATCCCGGGGAAGATCTGGGCATCCAGGAGGCCTCCCAGATCGCTCTCTCCGAGGATGAAGCCGCCCCGGGGGCCGCGCAAGGACTTATGGGTCGTGGAGGTGATCGCCTGAGCGTAGGGAACTGGACTGGGATGGAGATCGGCAGCCACCAGACCGGCTATATGAGCCATGTCCACCACAAGCTTGGCCCCGACTTCATCGGCGATCTCCCTGAAGGCCGGAAAGTCGATGCGCCTGGGATAGGTGCTCGCCCCGGCTATGATGAGCCTGGGCCGATGCTTGAGGGCCAGATCGCGGACCTGCTCGAAATCGATGCGTTGCGTCTGCCTGTCTACCCCGTAAAAAACGCAGTTGTACATCTTTCCGGTGAAGTTGACCTTGCTGCCGTGGGTCAGATGCCCGCCGTGGGCCAGGTCCATGCCCAGCATGGTGTCACCCGGCTCCAGAAGGCCGAAGTAGACTGCCATATTGGCCTGGGATCCGGAATGGGGCTGAACATTGGCGTACTCCGCTTTGAACAGCTCCCTGGCTCGATGTATAGCCAGATTCTCCACGCTATCCACATGGCTGCAGCCGCCGTAGTAGCGCTTTCCCGGGTAGCCCTCGGCATACTTGTGGGACAGGCAGCTTCCGGTAGCCGAACGAACCGCCGCGGAGGTGAAGTTCTCCGAGGCGATGAGCTCGATGGTGTCCCGCTGCCTCTTTTCCTCGAGACTTATAGCCTCCCAGATTTCCGGGTCCTGTCGCTTGATTTCCTGCATAGCTGTGTTCCGAAAAAAAATACTGAACCAGTGGCTACTGGATCACTATTCCTTTATAGAGGCTGAAATGCGTTTTGTCAAAAAAGTCAGCGCGACCTCGGGTCGCGCTGACTTTTCAACAACTTGATTGAAAGTCATTGCTGCCGCGTTGTTCAAAGGGAGAAGCTCTTTTTGAGCTGCTCCCCTTCCCAAGGGGAGCTCCCGGCACTCAGTTTGCTGAGTTCTAGCTCGGGTTTGAAGAAAAGCTGCGGATGTTGCGTTATCGACCCACAATCGAAGAAGAATGCGCTCAAACTGAGTGCCGGGTGAGGGGTTGGAAAGTGGAGTTCCTACCTGCTTTGCTTCCGGCAGAAATGACTATGGCGCCTCCTGAAGGACCTTGTCGAAGCAGACCACATAATCCCCGTTATCCATGCGGACCAGCTTGACCCCATGGGCCGAACGGCTGCAGACGCGTACGTCTCCTACTCCAAAACGGATCATCTTGCTGCCGGAGGTGAGGATGATGATCTGATCGGTATCCCGAACCAGGATAGCCCCCAGCACCGAGCCGGTCTTGCCGTTGGGCTTGAGATTGATGATCCCTTTGCCGCCCCTGGTCTGCACCCGGTACTGCTCCAGAGGGGTGCGTTTACCAAACCCCAGCTCGGTGACAGTGAGCACCTGGGTATCCTGAACCTCGCCTTCGAGAACCGCTGCGGAGACCACCTCGTCGCCTTTTCTCAGATCGATCCCCTTGACCCCGTGGGCACTCCTGCCCATGGACCGGACATCGAGGCAGGAAAAGCGAATGGAGTACCCCTTTTTGGTAACCAGCATGATCTGGGCCTGCGGCCCGATCTCGCGGACTGCGATGAGCTCGTCCCCGCTCTTCAAGGTCACCGCATTGAGCCCATTGCTGCGCATATTCTTGTACAGGCCGAGCTCCGAGCGTTTGACCATCCCGTTCTTGGTCATGAACATGAAGTAGCGATCCAGATTGAGATCCCGCTGCACCAGGGCGGTGGCGATATACTCCTCCTTCTGCAGCTCCAGGAGGTTGGAGATGTGGGTTCCCCTGGCTTTGCGGCCGGCTTCCGGAATCTGGTACACCTTGAGCATGAACATCCGGCCGTAGTTGGTGAACAAAAGCAGGTTCTGGTGGTTGGTGGCCGTGAGCAGGGAGAGAACGAAGTCCGAGTTGGTGAGCTGCGCTCCGGAAAGCCCTTTTCCGCCCCGTTTCTGCTGGCCGTAGCTGGCCAGGGGGGTCCTCTTCATGTAGCCCTTGCGGCTCAGGGTGATGACCACTTCCTCATCCGGAATGAGGTCCTGGACATCGATCTCGCTCGGATCGTCGGACAGGATCTTGGTCAACCTCGGGGTGGCGAACTTTTCCTTGAGCTCCTTGAGCTCCTCCTGGATGACGCTTTTGAGCACCTCTGGGTTGTTGATGATGCTCTTGAGGTACTCGATCCGCTTGAGGATCTCCTGATACTCCTCCATGATCTTGGACTGCTCCATATTGGTCAGCCGCTGCAATCGCATGTCCAGTATGGCCTGACTCTGCTCGCCGGAAAGCTCGAAGCGGTCCATGAGTTTTTGCTTCGCTTCGGCCGGGGTGGCGGATTGGCGGATGATGGCCACCACCTCGTCGATGTTGTCCAGAGCGATGCGCAGCCCTTCCAGGATATGGGCCCTGCGTTCGGCCTTGGCCAGATCGAAGCGGGAGCGGCGCAGGACCACCTCCTTGCGGTGCTCTATGAACAGCTCCAAATATTCCTTGAGATTGATGAGCTTGGGCCGGTTGTTGACCACGGCGAGCATATTGATGCCGAAGGTGGTCTCCAGGGCGGTGAACTTATAGAGCTTGTTGATGACAATGTCAGCCAGGGTGCCTTTCTTGAGATCCAGGACCACCCGGATTCCGTTCCGGTCCGACTCGTCCCGGAGATCGCTGATGCCCTTGATCTTTTGCTCGTTGACGAGCTCGGCGATCTTTTTCAGCAGATTGGACTTGTTGAGAGCGAAGGGGATCTCGTTGATGACCAGCGATTCCATTCCGCGAGATCTTTGCTCCACCTCAATGTTGGCCCTGATCTTGACGCTTCCCCGCCCGCTGGCATAGGCCTCCTTCAACCCTTTGAGTCCGAAAAGCTGGGCCTTGGTGGGAAAGTCCGGCCCCTGAATGTACTGACTGAGCTCTTCAATGCCGGCTTGGGGGTTTTCCAGCAGGCAGAGGAGCCCGTCCACCACCTCGCCCAAGTTGTGCGGCGGAATATTGGTGGCCATGCCCACGGCGATGCCCGCCGCCCCGTTTACCAGGAGGTTGGGCACCTTGGTGGGCAGCACCTCGGGCTCATAGATGGTGTTGTCGTAGTTGATCCGGAAGTTGACCGTCTCTTTTTCTATATCGGCCAGAAACTCTCCGGCCAGGCGGGACATCCTGCATTCCGTGTACCGCATGGCCGCCGGGGCGTCCCCGTCGATGGAGCCGAAGTTTCCCTGGCCGTCGACAAGGGGATCCCGCATGTTGAAATCCTGGGCCATGCGCACCAGGGCGTCGTACACTGCCGCATCCCCGTGGGGATGGTACTTACCTATCACGTCGCCCACGACCCGGGCCGATTTCTTATAGGCCCGGTTGTGGTAGTTGCCCAGATCGTGCATGGCGTACAGAATGCGCCTGTGGACCGGCTTGAGCCCATCCCGCACGTCCGGTATGGCTCGGCCGATAATGACGCTTAGGGAGTACTCCAGGTAGGATTTCTTGATCTCGTCTTCGATGGAAACTTGCTTGAGCATTGCTTTGTCCGTTCGGTATCAGCTTATACAACGTTCACTCAGCTTGGTAAAAAAGGCCCTCCTTTGTATCCGCTCTTCCGGATACAAAGGAGGTAAAAGACAGAATGGATCGATAAAATCGATCCATTCTGTCTTAGATGTCCAGCTCTTCCACAGCCAGAGCGTTCTTCTCGATGAACTCCCGCCTGGGCTCCACGTGTTCCCCCATGAGCTTTCGAAAGAGCATATCCGCCTCTTCCGCCTCCTCGATTTTCACCTGGAGCAGGTTGCGGTGCTCGCTGTTCATGGTGGTTTGCCACAGCTGCTCCGGGTTCATCTCGCCCAGGCCTTTGTAGCGCTGGATGGAGTAGCCCTTGTCCGCTTCGGTGAGCACTCTGGCCAGAAGGTCGAAGGGACTGGCAAAGAAAGCGGTTTGTCCGTCCTTGAGCAGGAGCTCAAATCTGAGCTCCGGGCTGCTTTCCTTGAGACTGGTGAGCAGCTCGTGGGCCTTGCGGTACAGCTTGGAGTGGAAGAACTCCACCCCCAGGCTTACGCTCCGCTCGTTGCGGTCCACGATATTCAGAAACCGCCGGCTCACCTCCTCCATCTCCTGGGTTTGCAGCCATACCGTGTAGCCCTGCTCCTCCATATAGGACTGAAACTCCTGGAAGGCCTCCGAGGCGGAATGAGCCTCCGGCTCCTGCTGCCCGTCGAAGTCCTTGGGTGTCAAGCGCTTGGAAAACTTGAGGATGGAGAGAAAGAGATCCTCCTGCAGGCCGATGTTCACCCCCTCCCGAAGCTTTTCCTGGAGGGTGCGGATCGACTCCAGCAGGCTCACCAGGGAGTCTCCGTGATACTCCGCCTGGTCTCCGGAGCGCACTCGGATCTCGGAGCTGATGCGATTGAGGAGAAAGGACTTCAGCTCGTCGTCGTCGGCCAGGAACTGTTCGAACTTGGCCTTCTGCACCCGGTACAGCGGCGGCTGGGCGATGTACAGGTAGCCGTCCTCGATGAGCTTGAGGTACTGGCGGTAGAAGAAGGTCAGCAGCAGGGTGCGGATATGGGCCCCGTCCACGTCAGCGTCGGTCATGATGATGATCTTGTGGTAGCGCAGCTTGTTCAGATCCAGGCCGTCCTCGCCGATGCCCGCGCCCAGGGCGGTGATCAGGTGCTGGATCTCCTTGTTTTCCAGGATCCTGTCGAACCGCGTCTTTTCCACGTTCATTATCTTGCCCCGCAGGGGCAAAATGGCCTGGCACTTGGGATCCCGGCCCTGTTTGGCCGATCCGCCGGCGGAATCGCCCTCCACGATGAACAGCTCGCTCTTCTTGGGATCCTTGCTCTGACAGTCTGCCAGCTTTCCTGGAAGGAAGGAGTCGGTCAGGGCGCTCTTTCTGCGCACCAGATCCTTGGCCTTGCGGGCCGCATCCCTGGCCCGGGAGGTCTCCACCACCTTCTCCACGATATCCTTGGCCTCTTTGGGATGCTCCTGGAGAAAGGTGGACAGGGACTCGCTGACCACCTGGGATACGTATCCGGCCACCTCGCTGTTGCCGAGCTTGGTCTTGGTCTGTCCTTCGAACTGGGGGTCCGGGATCTTGATGTTGATGACCGCGGTCAAGCCCTCCATTACGTCATCGCCGCTGATCCGCTGCTGCAGCTTTTTGGGCAGCTCCGCGCTCTGGATGTAGTTGTTCAGGTTTCTGGTCAGGGCGTTTTTGAATCCGGTCAGATGGGTTCCGCCCTCCTTGGTGCGAATGTTGTTCGCAAAGCTGTAGGTGTTGCTCTTGAACCCGGATTGGTACTGCATGGCATACTCGATGATCACCTCCTCGATCTGCCCCTGGCCGTAAATCACGGAATGGACCGGGCTCTCGCTCTCGTTGATGTGGTTGACAAAGGAGACGATCCCCCCGTCGAACTTGAAGCTGCTCTCCTCCTGGGTCCTTTCGTCGTAAACCTGGATCTCCAGGCCGCTGTTCAAATAGGCCAGCTCTTCGAACCGCTTGCTCAGGGTGTGGTAGTTGAGCACGATGTCTTCGAAGATCTCCTCGTCCGGCCGGAAGTGAATGGTGGTCCCCCGCCTTTCCGTCTCCCCCTTGTTGACCAGCTCCGAGGCCGGCTTGCCCCGGGAGTAGGTCTGAAAGTACTTCTGCCCGTCCCGCTTGATGGTCACCTCCAGGTACTCGGACAGGGCGTTGACCACGGAGACGCCCACGCCGTGCAGGCCGCCGGAGACCTTGTAGCTCTGGTTGTCGAACTTGCCCCCGGCGTGGAGAACGGTCATGACCACCTCGATGGCCGGCCGATTCTCCTTGGGATGCATATCCACCGGAATCCCCCGGCCGTTGTCCGAAACAGAGACGCTGTTATCCAGGTGGATGGTCACCGAAATCCGGTCGCAATAGCCGGCCATGGCCTCGTCGATGCTGTTGTCCACCACCTCGTAGACGAGATGATGCACGCCGTGGATATCCTGGCTGCCGATATACATGGCCGGTCGCTTGCGAACGGCGCTCAGCCCTTCCAGAATGGTGATGCTCTCTGCGGTGTACTTGGGGAGTTCCATGGGATTATCCTTCATTCGATCTCTTCCTCGTCGTAGTAGGTCTCTTCGCTGATATCAACCGGCATGGTGATAACGATATATCCTGCGTCATTCTGGCCCGATATCTTGCAGGGGCCCTGCATGGTGGTAAACTCAAAGGTGATGTTTTCGGAGTCGAAATGGTTCAGAACATCGATGAGGTCTTTGGTTGGAAATACGATTTTCTCCAAATCCCCCTGAAAGTCAATGGGCATGGATTCAGTGGCCTCGCCGGTATCCTGGCCTTCGCTGTAGATTATGAGCTCGCTGTCCTCGAACACGAAGTAGGAGCAGCGCTGGGTCTCGGTATTGAAGATGTTGAGCCGCTCCAGGGCTTCCTGGAGCTCTTCCTTGTTCACGGTCATCTGGCTGTTTTCTTCCTGGCCGAAGTAGGCCAGGAAGCGATCGTACTGGGGAAAGCGGTTGGCGTTGATGGGCAGGCTGAACTGCTCGTTCTTGTGCCGGTTGGTGAAAAAGAGACGGTTTTCATCCAGGGTGAAGTAGATATCCTCGTTGTCCAGCCACTTGCGGAGCTCCAGCAGGTAGGGCTTGGCGATGAGAATCCCTTCCTCGCCGATGAGGCTGCGGAGATCGCCATGCTCGAAGCGAACCAGGGCGAACTGATGGCCGTTCAGCCCGCAGGCCTCGATGACGCTGTCCTCCTCCAGGGGGGTGAGCTTCATGGAGTGCATCTGATCGGTGGTGTCGTCGGAGATGCAGTAGGCGATCCGATCGATGAGATCCTTCACCTGGTCGCCTTTCCAATGCACGGCCCGTTCTTCCGGAAACTGGGAAAAATGCTGGAACCAGGAGGAATCGTAGGTAGGGAGCTTATACTTGCGCTTGCCCTGCTCCACCAGAAGCGTTTCGCTCTCCTCGTCCAGGCGGAGCTGCAGCTCCCCCGGAGGCAGCCTGCGGAAGAGATCGTAGAAGTTCTTGCCCTGGATGCCGGTAAGTCCCGGTTGGTGGCAGGTGGCCTCGTAGGTTCCGGCAAACTCGAACTTGGAGTCTGTGGACATGATCTTGAGGCTGTTGTCCGCAGCCTCCAGCCAGATGGTCCGCAAAAAAGCCGCACCTGTTCTGGCGGGAATGATGCTGGCGGCTTTTTGAACTCCGGAGAGTATCTTCTCTTTATGTATTTGTATCTTCATGATGACTCCTGATTATAGAGCGGGTTCGTATGTGCAAAAGTTAAGTAAGTTATTGAATTATCGTTTGATATTAAGAACAAAATAATCGACCTTTAAGCGACACAAGCAACCGCTTGGCTTAACCCGAACCAGGTTCGCTTTGCTGTCGACAGCGTTGCTGCAAAGCTTTTAACATATTTTTGAAAACTATGCTATCTTTCTGATTTTTCTTAATTTTTTTTATAGAGTACAGCACGGTGGAGTGATCTCTTCCTCCGAAAACCTGTCCGATCTGGGAGGAGGATAAATGAAGCAGCTGACGGCATAAGAACATAGCCACCTGTCTGGCTTCGGAGATAGGCCTGGACCTTCGCCCGGAAATGAGATCTTCGCTGCCCAGATCCCAGTGGCTGGCCACCACCTGGATAATGCCGCTGGGAGTGAGCTCGGCCCCGGCTTGGGCAATCTCCCGGGAGAGCAGGCTCTGGACCGCTTGCGGATCGTTCCCGGCCAGGTCGGATTTGGCGGTCAGCTTGATGAGGATCCCTTGGATTCGCCGCAGATTGGTCACGTGTTTGCCAAGCAGGAGCATCTGCTCGTCGGAGAGGGAAATGTTGCGGTTGCGGCATTGCTGGCGAATGAACTGCAGCCGGACATCCAGGTCCGGGTTCTTGAGCTGCAGGGAGAGACCGCTTTCCAGGCGGGATACTAGAGCCTGGTCCATAAAATGGTAATTGGAAACCAGGCCGGAGCTGGAGAAGAACATCCGCACCCCCTTAGCCAGGCACATATCGAAGAGCGTGGCCAGCTCCTGCTGGAGTCGGTCGTGGCTTTCGATACGGTGTACATCGTCGATGATAAGCTGGCTGCATTCGGGGTGGGAGAGCAGGGAAAGCTTTCCCGGCTCCCGATCCAGGTTTTTAAAAGAGAAAAACAGAATGGTATGTGCTGGATTCTGCTCCAGGTAGGCGTTGCCTACGGCCTTGAGGAGATGGGTTTTTCCGGTACCTCGATTCCCGTACAGGAGAACGGGATTGAAATGGCCGGCCTGATTCTGAATGAGCTCCTGGAGGGATACCAGGGTGAAATGGTTCCGGTTGTTGTACAAGAAGTTGTCAAAGCTGTGCTTTCCGTCGTGGGCCAGGGGCTGAAACATTTTATTGCTGCTGGCCGAGCTGCCGGAGGCGATCTGGTAATGCAGCTTCTGAATGCCGGGCAGCTCGCTCAACAGAAAGCTATCCAGCAGCTCCTTCCAGTGCAGATCGAACCAGTCCGCGAGATAGCGATGGGGAAAGAAGGCCTGGATGGCCTCCTCTCCCTCGGAAAGCTCAAAGGATATGGAGTTGAGCCACTGAGTGGAAAAGCTGTGGCTATGGCTGTGCAGATAGGATTTGATCCGGGAGTCGATTTCCGGGGTCCTGGAGCGGTGCATAGGCGGAGAGGCAGCTTGGCCTAGGCGCTCTGGCCGCTTAACACCTGTTCTGCGAACCTGGGCAACACCTCTTCCACCGGAGCGTCGAAGCGTACATCCGTGATATTGTTATACAGCGTACTGCCGAGATTGATCTCGATGACCGAGCCGCCGTTCCTTTTGATCTGGTGGGGAATGGTATTGGCCGGAGCCACCTCCCCGGAAGTGCCGATGATGAGGATCAGGTCAGCCTTCCGCACGAGCTCCCGGCTGTGCTGCAGAGCCTCAGTGGGGATGGCCTCCCCGAAAAAGACCACGTCCGGCCGGATGAGCCCGCCGCAGGTTTCGCAGTAAGGCGGAATGCGATCCGAGCTGACCTGACCGACCCGTTCCAGCGGCTCGCTTTTGCGGCATTTCTGGCAGAAGAAGCGCTGAAAGTTGCCGTGGTACTCCACCACGCAACAGGATCCGGCCCGCTGGTGCAGATTGTCCACGTTCTGGGTGATGATGCCCTGCAGCTTGTCCTCGTTCTCCAATCTGGCCAGGGAAAGGTGCGCCGGGTTGGGGCCGCATTGGTCGAAGAGGTCCACGGTGTCCAGCAGAAACTCCCAGACTCCTCTGGGATTGTTGAGCAGGGCCTCGGCGGTGGCCACTTTCATGGGGTCGTACCTGGACCACAGGCCGCCGGGGCTCCGGAAGTCGGGAATGCCGCTGGCGACCGAGATCCCGGCCCCGGTGAAGGCGACGGGATAGCGGCTCTCGTGCCAGAGCCGAGCCGCTTCGCGATACAGGGATTTGTCGGAGTCATTGGTCATAGCAGCACCTTGATCACAGCTTTGGCAGCGCGCCGCAAGCGCGCTGCCAAAGCTGTGATATATAATTATTTCAAAATATTGGGAACATAGCTTCTTCAGGCTCGACAGTCAAAACTTTTTGAGCAACATACTGCTTTGCTTGCTGATATTGACAAGTTGATTTGACTTTGAATGCTTTTGGCTTACCTCTTTGATTTCTTTGCCTTAACTGTGAAGCGTGAACTGTGAACTCTAAAGAGAGAAGCCTTCTATGAAATGAGGCTATGTATAGCATGCGAGGAGGCTCGAAGCAAGGCAGCTGCAGGGGTTGTCCAAAGGGCAATGCAGATCCAATCATTTGAAATATTGAAATGAAAAAAAGAAAGATGAAAGATCTGCCCGGAGGACTCACCCTCGGGGCAGATCTTTCATGGACAGGGTCCGTCCGGTGATATCCGCTGCATCAGGCAAGGCCAGGTAGAGGACGAGATTGGCCACATCGCTTGGATCGCGCAAACTGCGGCTGGTTTTCATCTCCTGGAAGCGCTGCCACAGGTCGCGGCCCAGGGCCTCCGGGTCGATGCCCCGGATTGCGGCCTGCATCGAGGTATCCATCACCCCGGGATCGATGCAGTTGATGCGAACCCCGGTGTCCTTCAGCTCCTCAGCCAGGCAGCGGGTAAGCTGCTCCAGGCCCGCCTTGGAGACGCAGTAGGCGTTGAAGCGGGGAAAGGCCATCCGGGCCAGGCCGGAGGAGATGTTGATGATGGAGCCGCTGTTCTGCTCCAGCATCACGGGCAGGACCTCGGCACAGCAGAGATAGGCCCCGGTGAGGTTGGTCTTCACCGTAGCCGCCCAGTCATCCGGATCGTCCAGGAAACGGGGAGGGCCGATCACGGCGGCGTCGTTGACCAGAATTTCTACGCCTCCGAAGGCGTCTCTGGACTTGGAGATGCAAGCGGACACCGCCTCCCGCTTGGAAACATCGCCCGCGAAGACGATGCACTTGGCCCCGAGGTCTCTCGCCTCGCTGCAGGTTTGGTTGAGCTCCGCTTCGGTGCGGCTCATGAGGCAGAGGTTCGCCCCTTCCCTGGCGAACAACAGGGCAACGGCGCGCCCGAGGCCGCGGCCCGCGCCGGTGATCAAGGCTGTCTTGTTCTTAAGTCGCATAGTCTATCCTACTTCTATAAGGCAATTCTTCAGATGCATACCAGTTGACAATCTTAGTTTATCAGACTAAGATTGATTGGCTAAAATCCAAATAGGGAGCCCCCTATGAAACGAGTCAACATCCATGAAGCCAAAACGCAGCTGTCCTCTCTTTTGGCAGAGATCGAAAAGAGCGGAGAGGAGGTCCTCATCTGCCGCCACGGCAAGCCGGTGGCTGATCTTACGCCTCATAGAAAAAAGGATCGTCTGGCTCCCCATCCTGTTATGAGCCGCATAGTGATGCACTATGATCCGACAGAGCCGCTCAGCCAAGATGAGTGGCCGGAATTCGTCTGATGCTGCTCGATACCTGTGCCTTGCTGTGGCTTGTCCAGGGCGGAGGACAGCTTTCCCGGGAAGCCCTGGAGCGGATCAATCAGGAGCCTGTAGTTTATGTCTCCGCCATTACTGGATTCGAAGTTGGAGTTAAGTATGCCAAAGGAAGGCTTGATCTACCGGCAACGCCGGCTGATTGGTTCAGTGTGGTCCTTGAGCATCATGACCTCAAGGTGCTCCAGCTCGATCTGAACATCTGCCTGCAGTCGACCCAGCTGCCTGCCGTGCATAACGATCCCTGCGACCGGCTCATCATTGCCACCGCGCTGGTCTATCAGCTGTTGATTGTAACCACCGATCCGGTGTTCGCCAAGTACGGGATAAAGACGCTCTCCTGATGCAACCCTTTCCTGATCAATTCTTTCCTGGGACCGCCGCGGGCCACCGCGGCTCTTGGCATTCGGTCGCCGGCTCAGCTCAATAATGAGCAGTCCTCATCCAACCACCCCGCCCCTCCTTGCGAAGGAGGGGAGTATGAGAACTCACGGATGCATGGCTGGATCGAGAGGTATTCACGAGCTGGTTGCATAATGCCCATCTCCCTTACCCCTCAAGCATATAAAGATCCTGGTCCACGCATCGCCGCGAATAGAGAAAAGAAATCCAGCCTGCTGATCGCAGGCAGGACAGGCCTCTTCGCCGCAAGGCGCTTCGCGTCTATTCGCGTCCATTCGCGGGCAATGCTCTTTTCTCTGCGGGTTTAATGATTCAGTTTCTTTGCTCTTGCTATCAGCTGTCTATCCGCTTCTTCCATGCTCCAGACAGATCCAAAACACGGTCCGCGGGTCCGGTCCCTTGGTTTTGGGAAGATCGTGCTTCTCCTGAAAGGACTCTACCGCCTGCAGTGTCCCGGAGCCAAACAGCCCGTCGATGCGGCCTTCGTAATGGCCGAGGTCGGCGAGCATTTGCTGCAGCCTTCTGATCTCCGATCTTTCGGACCGATTGGGGAACTTCTTGTTGATCCTGAGCCTGGGCTTCCAGAGAACCGCCCACTTGGGCTCACCTCCGGTCAATTGCTCCCAGTTCAGTGCGGCAAAGGGGATCTCTTTCCTGCGGGGCAGGCGCGAGGCGGTGAAAAAGGCGAGCCGGGAAGGTACCCGCTCTCCGAATCGAAGGGGCTCATTGGCCTCGATGGCTCGGATAAGCTGGGTTTCGAGGTGCTTCAGCCCATAGGCGCTCAGAAAGGACTGGATCTCCTTTCGCTCCTCTTGGCCGAAGCGGCTTGCTTCTATCGACAACTCCGCCGTTCTCTGCTGCTCTTTCTTGGTTGGAGTCCCGGCTTGAGGCTCGGGCTCGGCCTTCTCCTCGACCCGCGAGGCGTTTTGAGGCGCATGGGGTGCTTGAGCGGCCTTGTCAGCTGGAGCCGTACGTGAGGCTTGGTCTACTGGAGCTGCTGGCTTCTGCGCCTCTTGCTCTTTTTGGGGGCGCAGTACAGTGGCGTTGATGGGAAGCTTGACCTGAGCCGACTTATCTTTAGGAGATGGGTTGTCCTGTTGCCGGAGCAGGGTCCACAGATCTATTGAGCCTTGCGGAGTGGGATAGATCGGGAGTAACGTCCCGATGAGCAGGAGGATGAGGAGAGTGGTGCTGACGACAATCCGCTTTTGAAAAATCACGCCTGTTCTCTCCGAAATGAAGCCCTTTCACAGCGATCACACCAACCGGGTGGGGAGCAGCCAAAGACGTAAGCAAATCCCTTTAAGCAAAGGGGTTGCGAATCAAAAGGGCTTTTATGCGTTGCCAGTGTTGCAAGTATTCAGAATAAAGAAATGAGCAGCGGGAATCAATGGCTGCTGTGATGATCAGGGTATCATACCAGCTGCACTGACAGGCCTTAATGAGCTCTAGGGCATTGAGATAAAAACTAATGTCAATATCTCAAAATCACTTTAAAAATGAAGCAGCCCCAAGCGAAGCCTCGAGGCTCCGCTTAGAGCTGCTTCATCTTACAGAGCTGGAAATCGAGGGGGGAAAGCTCGGGATGTATGGCCTGCACTATCTTGAGCGGGCTGAGATAGCCGTGCTGCCAGTCGAAGGTCAGATAAAGGCTCGCCGCATCCAGGGGATCCACAGCAGCGAGATGCGGCCGGGCATCCACCTGCTTGAGGCCTTTCTTGCTGCGGTAGGAGATTGGTACTGATTCCTGCTGGAGAATTTCCTCCCAGGTGCGCATGGCGCAGTCAGTTTTTTCCTTGGCAGCGGCAAAGACCAGCTCGTACTTCTCTTGCAAGGCGAGCTTGGGCTTCTTGCCGGGCTCCATCTGCTGTACGGCGTAAAAGCGCAGGCCCTGCAGGCTCTCGGCGTTGAGGCGATCCAGGATTTCCTTGAAGGCTCGGTTCTCCCGTAAAAAGAGGGAGCACCATTCACTGTAGCTGGCTACCCCGACCGGAAGAGCCCGGCCGAAGCTCATGAGCGGCTTGGGGTGGAACCCTTGGCTGAAAGTCAGCGGCAGTTCGGCCCGGCGCATGATCCGCTCCAGCAGGGTCTGCAGCTCGAGCTGGCTGAGGTAGGCTGCGGGGCCGGTTTTTTCAAACCAGAGGCCTACATGGAGGGCTTTGCGGCTCAAGTCCGGGGACTCTGGAATGCTGCGCTCAAGCTCCTCGTTTTCCTGATCCCGGGAGCTCTGATTGATGCGGGGGGCAATGTACGTTTCCCTCCCTTGCTCGCGCAGCAGGCTCCCCTTGCCGTCCATGCTGCAGACTCCGCAGCTCTGACAGGCCTGGTAGCGGCAGTCCGGCGTGATTTTCCCGGCCAGGGCCCGGGTGCGCTCCCGCAGCAGGAATTGCTTGCTTACCCCGCAGACGATATGCTCCCAGGGGAGCTCTTGATTCTCCTTTCTGGCCTCCAGGTAAGCATCGGCATCGATTCCGCCCCTGGCGAACACCTCCTTCCACAGGGAGGGCGCAAAGTAATCGCTCCAGCTGGTGAGCAGGTCTCCACTTTCATAAGCCTGCTCCACCGCCGCGGCCAAATGGCGATCGCCGCGGGAAAACACCCCTTCCAGCCAGCTCATCTCCGGGTCGTGCCAGCGAAGGGTCAGCCTTTTGTAGGGCTTGAACAAGGCCCGCAGATAGTCGATCTTGGCCTGGATCTCCTGTCTCGTGGCCTGAGGCTCCCACTGAAAAGGGGTGTGGGGCTTGGGCACAAAGGGAGCCACCGAGGCGGTGATCTGCAGCCGCTTGGATTTGGAGCCGGAGGCTTGCCGCACCTTGCGGCAGAGGTCGAGGATCGCTTCCAGGTCTTCCTTGGTTTCCGTGGGCAGCCCGATCATGAAGTAGAGCTTGATGCTGGTCCAGCCGAGGCGGAAAAGCTTTTCAGCGTGCTCCAG
>CAZQPF010000051.1:0-23775 GCA_964595165.1 uncultured Desulfohalobiaceae bacterium | reverse complement strand
GAACCAATCGATTTCTGTAGCCGGCCATCCGCTTCATCATTCGAGCCCCCTCAGCTGAGAGAATACCTGCCTGAGCGAGGTGGACAGGGATCTCTTTGTATTCGCTCACCCCCTGCCCCAATCCTTTGGCCGCAACATGCCGGCCCAGGTCGAGCATCGCCTCCAAGGCACGGCGCAAACAGGACTCAGCCGCCCATATAGTCCGGCGTTCCTGGGTAAACTGCTCAAAGCTGTCCAAGGGAAGAGCAGTAATATCGGAGAGCATGGTCTGCACCCACTGCGTTCGATCGGCAACAATGCGCTGAGAAACTTTGTCCGGGCTCATCTTCACTCCATGATCAAGGCTATCCGTTCTCTCTCCAAGGGAATGAGATCTCCGGCTCGGCGCAGAATGTAGAGGTCATACTCGTCGGCCGCATCTTTGTCCGCACAGTACAGGCGCTCCCCCCGGATGATGTTGGCCGCCAAAAATGGATCAACCTCGGGCACAACGATGAGATCGACCTGTGGTACACTCAAGGCGTCCTCGATCTCCTGGGCAATATCCACTTTCTCCAAGGGATCCAGACGGTACCCCGGCCTTGGCTTGACCCCTATATCCACGTCCGAAGCCGACTCAGGGAGAATTGCCCTGGGATCAGCCCCCAGGGCGGCAACCTCCCTGGCCCGGCTGCCAAAGGCATAGATGATTTGGAGATGATGCCGTTTGGCCAGATCGGCCCAAAATGTTGGCATAAGCCTTGTCCCTTTTCTCAGGAGATCGTTGATTGCGAATCGGTATCAGGAGTCAGCCAGGAGCTGCGCTGACTACCGCCCACTGACCCCTGGCGGCTTCTCCTCCAGGCCGCAGACCTCCCGCCAGCCGAGAAGCTGCAGGACCTGCTCCTGCTCGGCGAAGACGTTGTTCTCCCTGCCCCAGGCGGCCAGCTCCCTCGAGGCCTTCAGGGTGTAGCGCTCCGGATCGAAGGCCTTGGCCCGGTTCCAGGCGGGCAGAGAAGCCTGCAATTGCTCCAGCCGGTCAAGGTCCGGCACGAAGCGGCCCTTTCGTCCGGACTGCAGGCAGAGCTGCTCGAAGATGGCCAGCCCGTCGGGATCGAAATCCCCGAAGTGCACCCAGCTGCAGGCAGCCGGCAGGCTCCCGAGCCAGAGTGCCGCAAGCTGGGTATTGTATCCCGGACAGAAGAGGACCAGCCCGCTGTCAGGATTCAGCTGCTCAAAAGGGGCCAGGTTTTCGCTCGTCAGGACGAGATCCAGGCCTCCAAGAGCGAAGTCATCCAGCTTTGAGGCCCGGTGTGCCGGGATGCAGACCTGGCCCAGGGCCCGGGTCACCGTGCTGAGATCCAGGCCCTGGGGCTGATGAAAGAGCTCGTCAAAGGCCTTGAGCCTGAGCTCGCCGCGAAAATGCCTTCCTCTGGACCACTCGGAGTATATTTTGTTCAGCACCGGGACGCGCTCAATATGCTTGGAGTCGTTGAAAAGCCTGGCGCTTATGTCCCGGCAGCGAAAGTCGTCAGAACGCTCTCCTGGGCTGGCCTGCAGGTGCCTTAAAAGGGTCAGGGCCTCCTCCGGCCTGGAGGAGATAGTGACCTCCAGCCCCATGGACCGGGCCAGCTCTCGGGCCTCATCCCTGAGGCGGATCATCTCCCGGCACTGGGTGGTGACGATTGTGGACAGCGTGTCCTCGTCCCGGACCGTGACCAGACTGCCTTGCCGTTCAGCAAGCCCCGCCGTGACCAGAGGGTCCAGGGCCTTGGAATAGCGGGCCTGCCCGGTGTGCAGCAGCTCGCTCCAGGCCAGGCATTTCCTCAGAGAGTCTCGGCTCACGGATCATCCTTTATGATAGACTGAGACGTGGGTCACGCCCTGCTCCAGGGGGGTGAGCATGTGGCAGATGGTATCCGGGACCTCGATGGTCCTGGGCAGGGCCACCATGAGCTGGGAGCCGGCCCGGTCCAGGAGCTCGCGCACGGTGTACACCGCCTGCTCATCCAGCCTTTCAGCCTCGTCCAGGGCCATGATCAGGAGCCCCCTGGCCTGGGCCTGTCCGGCCTCCCCGCCCCAGTGAAACAGGAGGCCCAGGCAGATGGCCAGGTTGATGCCCAGGGTTTCGCCACCGGAAAACCCCTTTTGCCTGCTCTCGCCGTCCAAATCCGTGATGGACCAGCTCAGATCAATATAGGTTCGGTAGTCCGCGATCTGGTCTTCGCTCACATCCGCCCGGCCGCGCCGGAAAATGTTCTTCACCAGCTCCTGGACAAACTCCTGCAGCGTGGTCTGACTCCCGAAATCCAGGAGGGACAGCGTCTCTCCCTTGAGCTTTTTCAGGTTCTCATACTGGGGCAGAAAGGCCAGCTCGATCCTCACCTGGCTGATGCGGCCGAACCTGATATCGGCCAGGATGGAGTTGACCTTGTCCAGCCTGCGCTTGAGCTTGGAGATCTCCTGGTCCACCTTCTGCCTGATATCCTGTACATAGCTCTTGATCCTGGCCTCTATCTCGCCGAGCTCCTGCCGTAAGCGCTGAAACTGGTCCTCGACCCGGTCCAGCTCCACTGAGGTGGGAATGATGTTGTCCAGGATCATGTCCACCTGGGCCTCTGGGGCCGCCTCCGGGGGCAGCTGCAGGGAGTACTCACTCGCCGTGGCTTGAATCAGCCTGCCAAGCTGGCTTTCGGCCATTTCCCATTCCAGGCGCAGCCTGGAGGCATCCTCATAGCTATAGTTTCCGGACCGGTATTCAGGGGGCTGCTGGGGATAGAGCTTCTGCCATCTCTCCAGGACCAGCTGTTCCGCCTCTCCGGCCTCCTCCACCTCCTGGTCCAGCTTCTCCAGCTCCTTTTGAATCTGCTTGAGCAGCTCTGCCTTGCGAACACTGTCGCGGTGAAGGTTGTCCCTGGTCTTGTCCAGGCCGGCCAATTCCTGCTCCAGGGAGCTTATCCTTTCCTGGATAACCCGGGCCTCGGAAAAATCAATCCTGCCCTCCAGAACATCCCGTGGCTCCTCCTGCAGCAGGCCCTCCAGGCGCGCTTGAGCTCCGGCCAGCTTCTTGTCTTCACTGGCAAAATCCCTGTCCAGGCCGGACAGCTCCTTGTTCTTGTCTGCCAGGTCCTGCTCCATAGCTTGGAGGTTTTTCTCCAGCTCCTGAAGGCGGTGCTCCTTTTCCCGGCACTCCTTACGCACCCGGGCGTACTCCCGGGGCGCCCCCTGAAGGTCGAAATGCTCCTTCTTGCTGACCAGGGAAGCGAGCTGCCGGTACCTGTCCTGGATGCCGGAGGCGTCTTTTCGAAGCAAAGACACCTCCTCCTGCAGCTCCTTGTGCTCCGCGATGCAGGCGCGGTCCTCAAAAGCCTGCCACATGGCGACCAGCTGTCTGGCCTGCTGAATGCGCTCCCTGTTCTTCTGCCGTTCATTCCTGAGCCTTTCCAGCTCACCGGCAGCCGCCTCTCTTTCCCGGCTCAGCCTTTGCAGCTCCCTTGCTCTGGCCTGAGCCCCCAGCCATACGGGAGCTTCGGGGGCGTACCAGTACAAGCCCTCATGTCCGGAGATATGCCCCTGCCCGGAGGAGACCGAGTCAAAATCTTCAAGCCGCACCTCGCGCTTGAGCAGCAAGAACTCCTCCTCGCCGAGATCCAGGCCGGCCACCTCCGAGGGATCGTTGATGAGCACGCCCCTGGCGAAAGGACCCAATCTGGCCTGCACCTCGGCTGCCTGCTCCAGGTCCAGATGCTCGAAGCGCGAGGCCACGAGGCTCAGCTTTCCGGAATCTGCCTGTCTGCTGATGGCCTCCGGCAGGCTGGGCCTGCCCTTTTCCAGGTCGGCAATCTGCTTATCCAGCTTATCCAGCTCTGCGGAGGACCTGGCAATACAGGCCTCAAAATCGAGCTCCTCCCACTGCAGCACCAGCCCTTCCAGCGCCTGCCTGCCTTTCTTCAGCACCTCCGCGCTTTCCGGATGATTCTGTTCCAGCCACCGAGCCAGGTTACGGGCCTGGCTGTGGCTTTCCACTCTCTTGCCCAGATCCGTGAGCCTGCGCTCAAGCTGGGGCAGATTATCCAGCCTGGCCTTGTCCTTTTGGACCCTGGTCCAGGCTTTCTGCAGATCGGTCCAGTTGCGTATCGCCGTGCCCGTCTTGTCCTGGTAGGCCTTGAGGAGCTTCTGCAGCTGCTCGTATTTGTCCTTGTCCGCCTTGAGATACTTCAGCCGCTCCTTGAGACCGGAAACTTGGGAATGCAGCTCGTAAACCTCATTCTGCCGCTCCTTGAGGTCCTGCGCTGCCTGGTCTGCCTGCTGCTGCAGCTGGTCTCTCTTCCGGGATATCTCTTGCAGCTTGTTCTGCAGGGAGGCCTGTTCCTGCACTGCCTGGAGGTAGTCCTCATGATGCCTTTGCTGTCTGGACAGCTCGCTCTGTCGGCTCAAATACTTGTCCCGCTCTTTGCTCAGGCTGTCTTTGGCGGCCTTGGCTTCCTCCAGCTCCTTTTCCAGCCTCTGCAGCTCAAGAACCGTATCCCTCTCCTTCTGCTTCTGCTGGCGCATCCTCTCCGTGCAGGCTCGAATCCTGGACTGCTGCCTGCCCAGCTCCGTGGACAGATAAAGGGAGCGCCTGTCGTCCAGGTGCTTGCGGCCTTCCTCCAGCTCCTGCCTGGTTCTGCGGAACTTCTCCAGAGCCCTGAGCTGCTCGCTCAACCTGCGGCGATCGCTCATGAGCCGTTCCACATCAGCGAACTTTACTCCCTGGGCGGGATCGGGGCAGAGCATTTCCTTGAGAAAGACCCCCAGCCTGTCCAGCTTGGGTCTGGTCACCTGGCTCCACAGGGTGGCGAACTTCTTTTTGCCCTGCCGATCCATGGCCACGGGAAGAAGGCCCTGGGAAAAGAGATAGCGATGGTATTCGTCAACACTGGCAAAATCTTGGGCCTGGCCCTGGATGTCGGTGGTGAGGATGTTTTTCTTCAAAGCCTGGAAATCGGGAGTAACCTGGGAGCTTTCCCGGTCCAGGAACAGTTCCGTACCGGGAGCGATGCCGGTAAGGACAAAAGGGTTCAGCTCCAGGCTGTCGGACGTGGCCTTGGCGTGCAGGCGCACCCCGATGGCCGTGATCTCCTTGTGCCCGGTCACAGAAAGTATGGCCCAGCCCACCCGTCCGCTCAGCTGTCCGGACAGGGAGCGGTCGAACTGCCCGGTGGCCACATTGAGATTGATATACTGCTGATGGCAGATGAGGATGGTTTGCACCGCATCCAGGATGGTGGTCTTGCCTACGGCGTTGTTCCCGGATAGGACCGTCATCCTGGGGTGCAGGGCGATGGTCGTGGCTGGAAACAGCTTGTATCCCACCAGCATAAGGCTGCTGGCCACAATATCGTCCGGGAGGAAGACTTCAGGTATCTTCCGGTTCTGGGTCTTCGGTGGCATGGTCCTCGTCCCAGTCGATGCTGGTCCAGATGCTTTGAATGGCCTGGTCCAGGTCCTTTTGACCGTTATACTCCAGATCCAGGCTCCGCCTGGCCGGCTCCAGGAAGCGGATCAAGCCCGGCATGCGCAGGATGCTGAGCCTGTCGAAGTCGGCGTTGATGGACGGAGAGAGCTGTACGAACCTGAGCCTGTGCAGCTCGCGGAGATGCTTTGCTACCCAGCCCTTGAGCAGCTCCATCTGTTTGCTGCTCTGCTGCCTTTTCCTCAAGGCATTCTTCTGCTGCGGGTTGAAAACCCGGACCAGCTGATTGAACTCAAAGCTGTTCTCCAAACGGCTGATGAGCTCCTTGGCCGTCACCTCGTCCTTGCCCTCGATGCCGGAAGACAGAAAGTGCCCGGCCAGAAAAAGCCCCAGAAAGGTGGCCCCCCGACGCAGCGAAGCGACCTTGACCCAAGTGGAGGCAGGCTTGAGAAAGTAGAAAACCTCCCCGCCCTGAGATGACCTTTCCAGCTTGTACCCCAGAAAGGAAAAGAAGGAGGACCAGTTGTCGAAGTACTTCTCCAGGAATCTGTACTCGGTGATCAGGGAGGAATCGATATTCTGTCCGGACTGCAGACGGTGGATGATTCTCCTGGATATCTGGTCGTTGTCCAGGAGAACTTGCATATCCAGATCCAAGTACTCTTCAAGCATGAGCTGCAGTCACCCTTTCCTTGCTCAGGAGGACCGGTTCCAGGTAAAAGGACCCCATATCCTGCCAGTCCTCATCTTCCGCCTTAACGAGCTCCACCCGCGGGGACCACTCCGGCATATCCTGAATCAAAAGCCACAGCCCCTGAAGTGACTCAGCGGCCTCAACATCCAGTTCGTGCAGCAGGTCCTTCAGCCAGGATCCGAGCCGAAGGCGTGCATTGTCCTGCTGCCACTGCTCCCGGGCCAGATGCAAAAAGGCCTCCTTCCATGGCACCTGCCGGGTTTTGACCTCCTCCGGCACATAGTCCTCCAGGGCCTTGAGCTTGTCCAGGTTCAGCTGGACCGGCCTTTTCCTTTCCTGCTTGCTCCACTGCATGCTGATCTCCGGCAGAGGATGATTCTCAACCACAGGCAGACGCAGGTCAACACCCAGGGCGTGGGTCAGGACCTCCTGCTGCCTGCGGCACAGCCTGTCTCTGTAGGAAAGAGAGCCGATGAGGCTCTGGTAGGCAACGCATTCATGGATGAAGTTGATGATGTGGGCCAGCATCTGCTCGATGCGTCTTCTGAGCCCGTCCAGGAAATCAAGACAGCGCTCCACCTCGCCTGTCAGATGGGACAGGGAGGACCTGTCCCGGCATTCATACAACAGCTCGTACAGGGGGTAGTAAGGCGAGCCGGTCTGCAGGGTCTGGAGCAGCTCCTCCAGATACACTCTGCTGGTCCTGATGGTCTGCACCGCCATCTCAAAGGCCTGATCATCCTGGCCCGAGCCCAGCTCCTTGACCTTTGTCTCCTGCTCCAGGATGGACTCCTCGATGCTCTGGAGCTTGTACTCCATGCTCTCGGCCACGGAGCTCAAAAAGACGTGCCGGATGAAGCCTTCCAGCTCCTGGAAATTGCCCTCGTCCAGGTAGCGGCGCAGGATGCTGTAGGCATGATTGATGTGCGTGGAGAGCTCGTCGCTTTCCAGGTTGATCTCGGCCATGACGTCTTCGGCCAGCCCCCGGCCCAGGCGGGTCAGACAATAGGCCTCAGCACCGGATGCAGTGATGGATCTGCGGATCAGGCGATACTGCAGAAGCCTGTCCAGGGCAGCGGTGCTGGATACCGCATCCCTGAGCCCCAGGGTCTTGACCGCCTGATCGATCTGCCAGATGAGCTCCCGGTCGGGAATGTCCCTTTGCCTGGTGCTCTGCTCCCAGAAGTACAGCCAGCCGATGAAGACCAGATCGTGGGAGGTCAGCCTGAGCCCGGCAGGGAACTTGCCCAGCATTTCCCTGAGCTGAAAGGTAAAGTCTCTGTCGGAATCCTGCTGCATAGAGGCCCCTGTCAGAGGATAACTCTCAACCTGAATATCAACTTGGGGGTGCTCAAATTTGGGTTATCACATCAATGTGATCATGTTATTCATAATGAGTCCACATCCGGAGCACTTTTACAATCTTTGCCGCATCGATGATTTGGTATACAAGTCTGTGTTGTATGTTTATGCGGCGAGAATAGGCACCTGACAAATCGCCTATGAGCTTTTCAAAAGGAGGAGGGCTCTGGTATGGGTTTTCTCGGAGGATTTCGAGGAGCATCTCAGCTTTTTGCCGCAAGCCTGCGGAGGATAGCTTTTTTGCGTCTTGTCGAGCCTGTTTGGTAAAAACAACTCGCCACATTACCAATCGACATCTTCATCGCATTCATCTACTGGAGTCGCCAGCCCTTCCCGGATGGATTCACGCATTCCAGGGATATTCAGAAGATAAAGGGTTTCCTGTATAGACCGCCAGTCGTCCTCTGAAATGAGGACGGCGTTGCATCGCTTTCCAGTTATGACAATGGGCTCATGGGATGATGCCACCTCCTCGAGGAGGCGATAAAGCTTTGACCTTGCTTCAGTTGCTGTCAGGGTAGGCATAATGCACCTCTACCATTGATTGTTCCAGAACAACTATATCAGTACGGCATAACGTACGTTTTGTCAATAACAGGAGTTATAACAGAAAGTGCTATAGCCACATGGATCACTGGAAGAAACTCCGAAGCTGCTCACAGCGCTTTGTGAGCTGTTCGGTGCAGACCTTAAACTTAACACCTTGAAATCTTTTATGGATTTTGTAAATAGGACTGAAGGGATGAGATTTGGCTTTTGATGAGGACAGACGAGCCGTATGCACTATGATGGCTTCACATATCTCCCCTTGCGCACCTCCAGCTTGCCCTGGGCGATGAGCTTGTACACCGAGGGACGCCTGGGATCGCCCAGCTGGATCCGGAGCAGCTTGTCATAGGTACGGACCACCCAGAGGGCTTTCTGGACCTGTTGCCGGCTGAGGTAGTTCAGCCCATCGAGCAGGATCTGGTCTTTGTTGTCGATCCAGGCCTTGAGCCGGAGCTCGCGCTGCAGGTAGTAGAGGGGATCGAAAAGCTTGCTGTCGCGGGGCATAGGGTAAGGTAAAGCGGGGCATCCGGGCTCACACTGCACGGCAGCTGGAGCAGCTATGCTCTGTATAGATGGCTGCAGAGTCGCGCTTCAGAGTCATTCCTCATCGAACCCAGGCCGGACAAAGTCCCTAGCCTTGGGAAAAACGGCTTCCACCTTTCGTCGCAGCCGCTCCAGGCACAACATAACATCCTGCAGCCCTTCCCCACCCTGGTGCACATTCTCATGAACCAGTGCCCAGGCGGCCAGAGAGCGGTCAATGCAGATGAGCGCAACCTTGGCTGAACCGTCGGCATCCCGGTCCGGGTCTCCAGCATCACTGTCCTCTGATTCAGCTTTTCCATGCAGGGCACGCATGATCTTGGCCTGGATGAGATACAGATACCAGGATATGATCTCCTTGGCCTCCTGCATGCCAGGGGCTTCTCCGGCTGCAATGACTCCAGGGATGGAGAGCTGAACATCGTAGTCCCAAATTTGCGAGTCTTCCAGCCAGCTTTTGGCCAGAGTTCCATATTTCTGGGCCAAAATGGTGCAGATATGCCCTCTGGCTTTTTCCATAGCCTGCTCATGCCCCCCATCCTCGGCCTCCATCGCTGCATCCAGATCAATGCCCCTTTCCTGGGCCAAATCGTAGAGCAAGCTCATGGTCATCTCAAATATATCTGAGATGGACTCCCAGAACGAGGCGTTCATCTCATCCGAATCCTGTTGCTTTGAACAGAGCTCTTGTCCCATTGCATAGTTCATGCATCTCGAGGTAAAAGCGCACCGCTCACACCACCTGTCGCAGTAATTGTATATGCCGGGTATAAAATCAGGATTTTGGGCCATTGCTTTTATTCGATCTTTATCCATAGTGATCATCCAGAGTAATCAAAATCCTTCAAGCTCGGGATAATCCTCAAGGAGCTGATCCCAGGATATGCCTTCCGCAATTTGCTCCAAAACAACAGATACCGGAATGCGGGTTCCTTTGATCACCGGTTTGCCGTTACAGGCCTTGGGGTCCCATTCAATTCTGACTTGTGAGTGGGGCTTTTTGTGCTGGATCCGCTACGGAGCTGCTGAGCCAGGCTATAGGAAAACCCGGTAATCAACGTTGAGGGCCCTGGCCAGGCGTTTAGCCCTTTCCTTGCCGATTTCGAGCTTGCCGTTCTCGAAGGCCGAGATATGAGACTGCGGAATCTTCGATCTTCTAGCCAGCTCCTTTTGCGTAAGACCCTCCTTTACCCTGGCCCCTCTGAGGGCCACGCTATACTCCGGCTCTTCCGAGAGCTCCGGGAAAGCTTCCCTCCAGGGAATGGAGTTTGATACGTCCACAAACCCCAGCTCCTGCAGCCGGCGCACGGCCTCTTCCTTTTTGGCCGACGGGCCGGCGAAATGGAGCTCAACCTTTTCAGTATGGCGCTTTTTCGTGTGTTCCTGCATACTTTAGCTCTATTAATCGAATCCCATGCCATGGGTACATAATTATACTACTGTATAGAATATAGTCAAGGGAGATCACACAAGGACTCATCCAGCATGCGGCTTGGGCTGTTTGAAAATTTTAGCGGGGAGAGTGTGGGGAGAGAATGCAATCCAACCAAAAGAAAAGGGCTTCCCGGGAAAATATCCTTACCCGAAAAGCCCCAGCATGCATCCTGGTACCCGGGGCGGGAATCGAACCCGCACAGGGCATCGCCCCAAGGGATTTTAAGTCCCTCCTTCCGTTTCTCCAGATGTTTTGCCTTATATAAGCATCTGAAATTGTTGACCCGTGGTAGTGCTCAAAGTGGCCTAAAATTGAAAAACGATAGCTCCGGTCACGTCATTTCACGTCAAAATTCCCGTCAGTTGAATATGCCACTTACGCTTGTATACCAGGGATTTTTAGAGCCTTTGGATTGCTTTTTGCAGATGGTCATAATTGAGATGGCTATACCGTTCAGTGGTGGCCCAAGCCACATGGCCGAGGAGGGTCTTCACTGTATAAAGGTCCGAGCCTGAAGCAAGAAGCCTGGAAGCACAAGTATGACGACAGGCATGGAGACATAACTCCTTCTCTTGTTCCAGCCCGAGCTTGGCCTTGGCCCCTGAGAAAGCTCTGTTGGCTTGATATAGGTCGATGTCCTTGAAAGGCTCTGAGCCCCTTCTATTCAATATCTCCTGAGCCTTCTCCCCCAATGGTACAACTCGAGGCCTGGAGCTTTTGGTGTCCTCCGGGTGGAGTATTAGACAATTATCTACCTCATCCAAGTTGCTGCTATCCAGGTTTAAGGCCTCTGACAATCGGAGTCCAGTCTCACATAAGAAGTTTACCAAGTCTGCCACTATGGGCCAATACCATTGCCGGCTATTGTCCCCCTGTTCTCTCAGGACCTTACAGAGCTTCTCCTGTTCATCTTGAGTCAGAACCCTGGTCCTACCGGTGGTCTCCTTCGCCATTGATATCTTGGGGACTGATTCGAGGACGCCCCATTCATCCCTGGCCCACCGTAGGATAAACTTCAAATGAGCCAAGTAGCGGTTCACTGTGGCTGGAGCCCTGCCTTCATTGCGGAGCTTCTCCTTCAGGTCAACGATGATGTCCTTCCGGATCTGGTCCAATGGAGGGTCGTTGAGCTGTTCAATGATTTTCTTGACCCTACTGTAGGCATGGGAGCCATCCGACTGGCCCGACCACTTCTCCTTGAAGACCCGGTCCAAGGCAGCGCTCAAGGCCATCACACTGCCCTGATTCGGGGCGGTGCCATTCGCCTGTTCATTCTCCAAGGCTTCCTTCTCAACCTTCGCCACTTCTTCCAGGTAGGCCTCCTTCTCCTTCCTCAGAGCCTGGACCTTGTTCCTGGTTCGACATGACCGGAAGACTCGCTTCCCGTTGACCACGAAGTCCATGTAATAAACCTTGCTCGAGCCTCGCTTGTAGACGGACATCTCTCCTTCCTCCTCTTCCTTTGCGACACGATTAGTACACGCTTAGCTATACCAATAGTATTGGGGTTGGGCTTCCTCCTTTGCCCTGGTCCAAGGGATACAACAGTATCGTCCTCCCTGGTCGAGCTGTAGGCCTGGGACCCCCTTTATTTTGGGCCAAATGTGTGAGCCCCTTTTACGCTTCGTCGGCAGCGTCATTCCCCCCGTAGGGGGGTGGGATGCCCGTGTGCCAGGGGTCAAAGCAGATCGGAGCAACGGACCTCCACATTAAGGCGTCAGCCGACCATATAGATATATATATAGAGCCCTGCGCCACAGAGAGCTTTGCTCTCCGAACCCTGCCCTGCCCTACTCCCAACACCGTTTCCTTCCATGTATCAGAACTCGCTGTCGGTAGCAAGGGATTGTCAATCCGTTGGTGATGGCTCAACCATAGATCTTTCCAGGCTACTGACGGGAGTCGATGACGTGAGAGCTGTCCATCTTGTCCAATTTTGGACTCAGTAAAGTGGTTACGTCCAGCTCCGGAGACCGGTCAGTGACATCCCGCGCAGGGGGCGACGCGGGCCAATGACCGAATGATCCGTTGGGAGCGGTTTCAATTCACGCCCCCGCGCAGGGGGCGACGTCAATCCCCTGGGCGGGGACGGCGAGACCGGGGCGTTTCAATTCACGCCCCCGCGCAGGGGGCGACACCCGGACATCGTACTGCCCAGAAGCGCCAGGGTTGTTTCAATTCACGCCCCCGCGCAGGGGGCGACTGCCGGACATCGTACTGCCCAGAAGCGCCAGGGTTGTTTCAATTCACGCCCCCGCGCAGGGGGCGACTGCTTCTTCCCATGCCACCGCGCCTTAACGAAGCGGTTTCAATTCACGCCCCCGCGCAGGGGGCGACGGGTCTGGCTCTTCGCACTTACAGCACTGTATATGTTTCAATTCACGCCCCCGCGCAGGGGGCGACCCACGCCCCAGATGGAGCCGGCCAGGCCTGCCAGTTTCAATTCACGCCCCCGCGCAGGGGGCGACGGGGATCGGCGGTCACATGCTGATTGTTAAGGAAGTTTCAATTCACGCCCCCGCGCAGGGGGCGACGCCACATGCCTTCCACATGGTCGGTGTCAAAAAATGTTTCAATTCACGCCCCCGCGCAGGGGGCGACCGGCGTTCTCCAGCGTCTCCGGGGCAATGCCGAAGTTTCAATTCACGCCCCCGCGCAGGGGGCGACCTTGGCGCTGTTGATGGCCGTTGTCTTTCCGGAGCCGGTTTCAATTCACGCCCCCGCGCAGGGGGCGACCTAGTGATGCACCTATCGAAACATACGCTGAACGTTTCAATTCACGCCCCCGCGCAGGGGGCGACCAGCGCGAACTGCCCCACTGTCTATTTCACCGTTGTTTCAATTCACGCCCCCGCGCAGGGGGCGACTTCCAGCACACTCGTATCGGATCTTCTCCAGGGTGTTTCAATTCACGCCCCCGCGCAGGGGGCGACCTACTGATGGTGATTACAAATACTTTTTGGTAAGGTTTCAATTCACGCCCCCGCGCAGGGGGCGACACCCTGTACCAACCTAACAACATCAGAGGTCATCTGTTTCAATTCACGCCCCCGCGCAGGGGGCGACTTAAACTGATTATTGTCCAGGCCATCTATGTTATGTTTCAATTCACGCCCCCGCGCAGGGGGCGACCGCCACACACGCTACAACCAGCAGCAATGGTATAGTTTCAATTCACGCCCCCGCGCAGGGGGCGACTAACCCTTGTACTTAGATTGCAACCTAGACGACGTTTCAATTCACGCCCCCGCGCAGGGGGCGACGGCGTGTATGCTTCGGCATCGCCACTACTCTTGGTTTCAATTCACGCCCCCGCGCAGGGGGCGACTTCCAAGCCTTTAAGTTTTTATTCCGTATGGCTTGTTTCAATTCACGCCCCCGCGCAGGGGGCGACGCAGCTTATGGCCGTTTTCCAGAAATTCGACCCTGTTTCAATTCACGCCCCCGCGCAGGGGGCGACTTCCTTCAGCCCGGTAGTCAACTCATCAACAGAGTTTCAATTCACGCCCCCGCGCAGGGGGCGACTCCGGCCAATATCGAGGCCAGGGTGGCCGATGTGTTTCAATTCACGCCCCCGCGCAGGGGGCGACGTCCAGTGCTGTACATGGATTTGAGCAACACGGTGTTTCAATTCACGCCCCCGCGCAGGGGGCGACTCTGCGGTGCTCATCACTGACCCGCTCATCCTTAGTTTCAATTCACGCCCCCGCGCAGGGGGCGACGCGATATAGCGATATTCCTGCAAAGCATCGGTTGTTTCAATTCACGCCCCCGCGCAGGGGGCGACCGGCTACTCTACGCGGACCACACAGACAACCACGTTTCAATTCACGCCCCCGCGCAGGGGGCGACACTGCGTAGCAGGGCAGAGATTGACCTCCTTGTGCGTTTCAATTCACGCCCCCGCGCAGGGGGCGACGTTGATACGTCATCCGTCTCGTCCTCATGGTTTGGTTTCAATTCACGCCCCCGCGCAGGGGGCGACGAGACTACGGTCCAAGTCCTGTGCTTCCAATACATGTTTCAATTCACGCCCCCGCGCAGGGGGCGACAATCCGTACTTATGCGTGATGCTGACGGGACTTTGTTTCAATTCACGCCCCCGCGCAGGGGGCGACGAGGCATTGGCCGGCATGCGATTGGCTGGACAGGTTTCAATTCACGCCCCCGCGCAGGGGGCGACCCGGGACGCCGGTCTGCTGCTGGATTGTTGCCACGTTTCAATTCACGCCCCCGCGCAGGGGGCGACCTCCATCGGGGTTGTCTTTTCCCTGCGACGCTATGTTTCAATTCACGCCCCCGCGCAGGGGGCGACGCTTGAGGCCTGGCGAGTCTACATGCTGCACCGCGTTTCAATTCACGCCCCCGCGCAGGGGGCGACGTTTTCAAGCTCACCATTCAGCCTGTCCCGATATGTTTCAATTCACGCCCCCGCGCAGGGGGCGACTCCCACAACGAGCGATGCAGTGGTCTATCATCGATGTTTCAATTCACGCCCCCGCGCAGGGGGCGACGGGTGCGGGGCGTATCGGTCCTCGCTCCGGCCATGTTTCAATTCACGCCCCCGCGCAGGGGGCGACTGCTATTGAATCAACTCACGACAGACAAGGATCGCGAATGCCGATTCCGCGAAACCTCCTTTCGCAAATCCGCGAATTGGAGAAAATCGAAGCTTTCATTTCTAACTTACCGAAATAAATGATTTTCATAATCCGCGAATCTTCCCGGCAAATGCTGTACGACTCCGGTTCGCGGTCCGTCCATCAAACAACGAGAGGCCCTTCCGGATCATATCCGGTATCGATACCGATGTGCTCTACTCGCCGTTTCCAATTGGATCCGAGGAAGTAGAACCGTATACTGTCCCGGTCATGGGCTATCTCCTGCACCAACTTATGACGCAGCGCGGTCCACTCCGCCGGGTCCACCAAGCATTCGAAGACACTGTACTGCACTCTCTGACCATAATTCTGGCACACCTTGGCTACTCGCCGCAGTCGCCTCGCTCCCTGGGAATCCTCTGTATTCACATTATAGCTCACCAGCACCAGCATTAGGACCTCCATAGATAGGGAGGGTACCCATGCAGATCCCCGCGAATATGCCTGGCCAAAAGGAGCGCTTGGGCAAAGGGGAAAAGCCCAAGGGGCATCTTTTCCTTAAGAAAAGGGTGCTCCATTTCCTGTTGCTTACGCTTTTGGTAGGCCACGAGGACCTCCTTGCGCGTGTCCTCGTCCATGGTCACAGCCCCAGATCCGGAGGTCTCGAACCCGCTAGTCTTCACTTGGCCTCGATTAATGAGGGACAGCACAAGCCTGTCCGCGACCGCGGGACGAAACTCCTCAAGGAGATCAAGAGCCAGGCTCGGACGCCCCGGTCTATCACGGTGCAGGAAGCCCACCTCCGGATCGAGCCCTACGCTCTCCAGCGAGGACCGGATGTCGTGCAGGAGAATAGTGTAGACAAAGGACAGCAGACAGTTCACAGGATCCAGGGGCGGTCTCCTGTTTCTCCCGGTGAAGATAAAGACCTCTTCGCCTGAAGCAAGAAGATGTTCGAATACACCGAAGTATGTCCGAGCCGCATCGCCCTCAAGCCCGCGAATGTCATCCAAATCGGTAGCCGCCGGCAGGCGCCTTAGGACTGTTCCGAGGGAATCAGCCGCCCTGTCCAGGCTCTCGGCTGCTACCCGCTGTCTGTCCCTGGCCACGCGACGCAGCAAGGTGCGGGAGTTGACCAGCTTGCCGCTCAGTACGGATCGCGCGATGGACAGGCTTTGGTCCAGATCGTCGGCCATCCGGAACTGGTTTCTACGCAAAGTGACGTTGCCAGAAGCGGAGCCCACTGCTTTGGCAAGAAAACGTCCATTATCCGTAAGGAAGCTCACGCTGACATCGTGCTCCGCGCACATACCCAGCAGGAAAGGGCTGACAGACACTTGGCCAAAACAGACCACTCCGTCCAAATTGCGCACGGGGATCTGGAACTTCTTCTCCTTCTCCGCCCGCACCACCAGGCTTTCGCCCTCCTTGGCAAGATAAGCCCCCTGGGTGGTGACAAAGAGGGTGTTTTGCAGCTTTCTCACGACTCCCGCTCGATGTGGGACATATAGTTTTGTATGGATCGCTTTCGCACTCCGGGAAGACAGATCTCCGCCAGGGAACACTTGCGACATCTGGGGCCCTGTTCCGCCGGTGGCAGAATCCCAGAGGAGATGATTTCCTTGGCCCTGGCAGCGGCCGCCTTCGTCCGGGTGCGGATGCGGTCGTCAATCTCGACACGCTCACGTTTTCTCGGCTGGTCGTAGTAGATCGCGCCCAGGGGCACCGCCATTCCCAGCATCTCCTCCAGACAAATGGCCTGGGCGCACAGCTGCACCCGATCCCAGTCCTCAGGCTTGGCCCTGCCGCGCTTGTACTCCACGGGATAGGGTCGCCAAACCCCGCTTTCCTGCCGGTGGAACTCCACCACATCTGCCTGACCAATGAGCCCCAGTGCGGTAGAGCGCAGGTACACCCCGGTTTCCGTGCGCACTTGTCCGCGCGTCCGGCTCCCGGACTCATGGGCGCGCTCGTGCACCACGCGCCCCTCTGCGGTGAAGCGGTTTTCCGTCCACACCCCGTCCACGTGAATGAGCCCGCACTGGCGCTCGCAGTAGAGCAGATGCTGGAGGGCGGATAACGGAATGAGGTCCTCCTCCATGATCAGACCCACTCCTGGGGCAAAACGCCCTGGGGCACGCTTTCCCTGTCCACGCGAATCCGATAGTCGTCAATCGAGCGCGGCGGGGAACTCGGGTCCGTGGCTCGCTCCGCTCGCACCAGATCAAAGAGTTGATGGGACGGGGCGTTGCCCAGCTTGGAGTCGTGCTTGAAGGCAATGAGTTTCCGAGTGGCCATCTCACCACGTGACGCGGAATGATCGTGATCAAACATCCCGGACAGGGCCTGCCACAGGAGCTGCAGATCCTCTTCCCCGAAACCGGTCTGCTGCGCGAGAGGGGCGGAGACAAACCCATGGCAGCGATACAGGCCGTAGGGCACGATGGACTTTCGCCCCATGGTTCGGTTGTCTCCTTCCTGGGCCTGTGACTCCCTTTCCGTGGCCACCGCCATACGCGTGATGGAAAGATCCAGGGGCACGATGGGATCGATGCTCCGGGCGAAGGAGAGCTGTACCGGGCCGCGCACCTGGCCGCAGTTGTACCCGCCCTCCTCAAGGGACATGACTGCGCCGAAGGTGCGGACATCGTAGAAATTCCGGCACATCCAGGCTCGGGCCTGGGCGATACGATCCTCCTTTTTCTCCACTTCGCTTAGGGATTCGTGGGCCCTTTGATGCTGCCTGATCAACACCCCCCTCTCCCGGACATAGAGCTCGTACGGCGTCTGATTCTCCCGGGCCAGCTCCACGTAGTTGCGCACCTTCCTCTTGAGGCACACATCCGTAACCAGCCCCTGGCTCGTCTCCGGATCCAAACGGGGGAGGTTTCCCGCGTCCGGATCGCCGTTTGGGTTTCCGTTGGTCACGTCGAAGAACAGTACAAAGTCGTATCGGTTCTCCACTGGCTGCATAGGGAATCTCCTTTAGGCTTGCTCCTGCAGTTCTGGCTGCTTGTCCTCTTTCTTCCTGTACAGGGCATTGCGCTGATGGTAGTAGCCCAGGGCGAAACGAGCCTGTTGCTGCATATTCAAGTGAGCCGGTATATCGCCGATACCGTCCAGCACGTCCTGCAGTCTCTTGTCCGCAGCGATAGCGTAGCCCTCGTTTTCCTTCCGCAGCTTAGCCAGATGGTGCTGGGCCAGAGAGAGGAGCCTGGGGAAGATACTTCTGGGGGTCGCGGAAGCGGCCCCGAAGAACCTGTCCCTGATCGTAGTGTTGAGGCTGCCGCCGTGGGCGTCCTGCTGGGCTTTCTCCAACACCGCGAAAAGACGCCCCAACCGGTAGCCCGTGTCCGTCGCTTGCGTGTCGAGGCTCATACTCACCTCCATTTCGATGTTACGTTTGCGGGCCTGGCGAACCAATATGGCCTTGAGAAGCGCCGCCTTGAGTGTGGTCACCTCGTTCTCGGCCCGGATTCTGGACAAGAGCTGACTCATGAGGCTTGCCGGGTACTCGCCTCCCGTAATCACGGATCGCATGAACTCTCCTGCCAGAACAGGCGAGATATTATCGGATCTCCTCAAGGCAGCAGTTTCCACAAGAAGACGCCAGATTCCCGGATATTCCGGATCGCCCACGTAGCGGCGCTCGATGGCCAGATCGCTGAAGTGGAGGGCAAGATTTCGCGCCATTCGCCCCACGCTAGAGACGTGCCAGAATCGGACCGCCAGGCGGGAGGAGTTTCCAGAAAGCCCCAGGATGTAGAAAGGAATCGAGGGATCGTCCCATCGCGGCGGCTCCTGCCCTCTGCTCACAGCGGTTAGAAGCTCCCTCAGGTCCTTGATCAACCCCGTGTCTTGGGGCTCGCTCGACGCCTGCTGGGCCTGTCCTCCCATGACCGCGGCGAAAAAGCCTTCCATCTTTGTGGGCCGCTCCGACCAGAAAACCGTGGTCGCGTCCCCTACCTGGACCTTCTGCGGGCTGTCCTGCCGCAATAGGTGATTGAGGGCCGTGGCGTAGGCGAAGGCCGCCTTCCGGGACACCGGGGCGTTGTATCCCTGGTCCTTGCCGTAGGAAGTGAAGGCGTCCATGTTGAAGGAGACAATGTAGGCACCGGAGGGCTTCGCCCCCCGAACGCCCTTTATTGAGGGATGCAGCTTGGCTATGGGCGCATTTTCGCCCGTGACCAGGCAGATACCCCTCTCCTCCGATCCGGAATTGAAAAAATCCAGCCAGGCTTGCCGCGCCATAGAACGTTCGTAAACGTACTGCCGTTCACCATCCAGGCGGAAAACTACATTGCTCCCGCCCCTCCCGGCCAGTTCCCGCCACAGATCCAGTTTCGGGGCCCGCTCAGGGTCCCAATGATCCAGGAAGGCTAGAACCGCCCGAACCCCCTCGTCGTCCACATCCCCTGCCACCTCGCGCTGCCGGTCCCGAAAGGCCTCAAAGTGTCTTCGATAGATTTGCGTTCCCTGCCTCCCCTCCTCGGCTCCCAGAGCGTATTTGATCTTGTCCCAAAGGAAGTAGGGATGAATCATTTGGCCTTGACGGCCCCTGTCCTTGGGCACCGAAATCTTCTGCGCCACCGGAGTTTTTCCCTTTTGCGGCGGCATCCGGAGGTCGTTCACCTGCAGGAGCTCGCCCGAAGACGAGAGCAAAAGCTCGAAGTGCACATACTCCTTGCTAAATCCCTGCTCCGGCACGTCTGAGCCGGGATCTTCCACCAGCCTGTCGTAGTAGGATGTCAGTGCTTGCAGCATCATGCGCGCGTCTCCTCGAAGGCGGGAACCTCGATTACCCCATCCCGCATTGTGGCTCGAAAGAAATGGGGGCGCATCCAGTTGTCGAAATCGATGTCGTGCAGCATCCAGCCCAGATCCCGCTCTCCGGAGAGCTCGGGATGCGGCTCATCTACGTCGTCCTGGCCGAACTCGGCGGCAAACTCCCGGCACCCGAGATAAGGGCGGTGAAAGCACTGCCCCTTGGCAACGCGCCTGTTGAAAATGTCCAGATGCTTGCCTTCGTTGTTGTCCTTGCCGCCAGCGAACTCGAAGTGTGCCTCGATGCGGTAGGCCACGTCGCGCAGTACCAGACCGGCCCGCTGCTGCCGCTTGTCCTCGATGAAGACCTCTACCGGGCTCTGTCCATTATTAATGGCTCTCGTAACATTGCTTATCGAGACTTTCACTCCCGACTTCCCCTGAACGGCCAGCTCATTGCGGCGGATGTTCTCGAATCGGATTGGCCTCAGAACGGTAATGCGATCGATCACCCAGCGGATGGCGGGTTTCCAGTAGATAGCGGTCAGTATTCCCCGCGCGGCCGAAGGCGTCATCACGTCGTAGGACACTCGTTCGGCCTTCATTTCCGGCCTGGTGAAGCAGGCGTAATCACCCCAAACCTTGCACGAGACCCCATAGGCCATAATCCCTCCTATATGATCAAACTCTCGGCATCGCGGAATGCCGGATCTTCCGGACACAACCCCAACTCCAAGCTATAGATATCCATATTCCGCAGCACCGGAATGCGGTCGCGCACGTATTCGACAGCCCCTCCGGCTTCCAAATGATGGAGCCATCTTGCGTGAACCTGCATTGTGTAGGGCTGAAGCCGACGCAGCAGACCTCCTGGATGTGTCACATATTGTAGAGAGTTCACCATTTCTTCCGCATGGTTGTCCAGGGGCACAACAATTGATTCCTTTTCCTCCTCAATCATCCGGAACAGGGAATCGACTGTCCGGAATGGGAAGTTGCCGCGCATCGCGTCCTCTTCCAGCCAGTAAAGGATATTGTTCTTGTCCAGCTCCGAGCCAGCTCTCCAGAAAAGGTGACGGAAATACATCTCCACCGCCTCGGGATCGAGCGGGTCCCCGAAATGTCTGAGCACCTCCTCCGAGGTATGTGCAGTCAGACGGAAGTGCCCTAGCGGCAGTCCCTGCTCCGGATAAAAAACATAGACCCGGCCTGCGGCATCCCCCATCTTTTCCGTCAGACGCCCCTCACGATCGCACCTCCCCGCGGCCTGTGCCACGGAATCGATCCCTGTCGCCGCCCGATACACCACAGGGAAATCCACATCCACCCCGGCTTCCACCAACTGAGTAGAGACCACCCGGCACGGTTCTCCCCGGCGCAGGGCCTCGCGAATTTCGTCCAGCTTTTCCCGGCGATGCACGGGGCACATGGAGGCACTCAAGTGGTACACGGATCCCGTTCCATCCTTGAGGATTTCGTAGAGATTCCGGGCATGCCCGCGAGTATTGGTGATGCAAAGGACCTGTTCCTGTTCCGCGAGCTGCTCCGCCAGATCCGCGTCGCTCAGCTCGCCCAGGTGCTCTACTTGGGTCCTTTTCAGCTCGGCATGCAGCTGATGCGGCTTGGAAACAATCTCCCGTACACATTCCAGGCCCTGGAGGAAATCCTCTCGCCTGGAGAGGGCCGGCTGAGTCGCTGTACACAGCACCACGCTCGTCCCGTAGCTCGCTGTCAGCTCCCGCAGCGCCTCCATACAGGCCAGAAGGAGGTGCCTGGGAAGCATTTGGGCCTCGTCCAGCACCAGCACGCTGCCGGCAAGATTGTGAAGCTTGCGGCATTTGCCCGACTTTGAGGAAAAGAGCGACTCGAAGAACTGCACCGCCGTTGTGGCGATCAGCGGAGCGTCCCAGTTCTCCGCGGCCAGCTTGGCCCATTGCAGAGCCGGGCTTTCCCCTTCCTCTCCCGCGTCGAAGTCGAAGGAACTGTGGTGTTCCAGGACCGCATCATCACCGAGAAAAGAACGGAAGACAGCGGCGTTCTGCTCGATGATGCTCGTGTAGGGCATAACGTAGACTATACGTTCGAGACCGTGGCTTCGGGCATGATGCAGAGCGAAGGCGAGGGAGGACAGGGTCTTCCCTCCGCCCGTTGGCACGGTCAGGGAGAACAGACCGGTCTCCAGATCGGCTGCCCGCAAGCACTCGTCCAGAACCTTCCGTCGCAGGCGGTTGACCCGGGAATCCGATGCTCCAGAGACCAGCTTCTCCAACTCGGGGAAAAACCGCGAAGCGAGATCCGCCATACCAGGCTTTTGCTCTCTCAGCCGCCCACTCTCGGGACTCATGAACGACTCGGTATCCAGGCGGTCCGCGTCCACCAGGCAGGAAAAGATCATGCGGATGAAGAAAGCAAGCTGAAAACCGAAACGTTGCTGGTCCAATTCAATAGGAAATTCATTTGGCAGCTCCGTGCCCATCTCCTGTATCATGTCGGCGGCGCACTCGGGCAATTCCTTATCCAGTCGCCTCTCCAGGGTGGGGCCAGCTCCCCGGCCGTCCGGCAAGCCCGCGTGGTGACCCACCACGGCATAGGCGAGGATTCTCCCCCAATTGGCATCCATCTCCCAAGCAATCCTCCCTCCGGCAGAGGAGTGATCGATCCCACTGGGACCGTGCTCAGGGTTTCCCACGACCCGGTGCAGATACTCCTGGAAGGCCTGCTTGCACTTCCCGATATCGTGCAGCTCTCCAAGAGCATGCCCCCAGTTTTCTGCACTGAAGTTCGAAGCAAACCGGGAAGCCATCTTTGCAGTATCACGAAGATGCTCCTGGAGAGGACGCCATTCCTTTGTAGGGAGATCGGAACGTCCGTGGGAAAAGGGCATAACGCTTTATTCTCTTAGATGTTTACTGTTCCTGGAATATGTTAGCTACCGGGGTCAGTGAAGGGTCTGTTTGCCAGTCTGAACAAGACCCTCAAACAATCCGTTTTTGCCGTTCATGTCCTCCCTCGGGTGGACGGATGCGACTGCAAAAAATCCTTTGCCGTCGCAGTGGTCAGCAGTCGGTAGTGGGTTGTCAGTAAAAACAAAGAGCTACAAGAAAGTAAATCGGGTTGTGTATTTGGTGCGGGATACCAGCAGCTGCGGAGAGCGTGGAGCTGGCGATGGAATGCGTGAGGTCGGTCGCGTCCTGGATGCCTCGGTATCCCCGGCCGAAACATGACATGGCACCCAAGATCAATACTGATTTATTTGATCTATTTACCTGATCTGCATGGATTTTGTAAATAGCCCGATGGGAGGAGATTTGCCTTTATCTGACGCGACTGCAAAACCCTTTTGCCGTTGCTGTGGTCAGTAGTCTGTAGCAAGTTGTCTGTAATATCAAATAGTTATTAGAAATTGGTTGCTCTTGAATCCAGCATGCAGGAGCTTTTGCAGGCACGTCTTCTATAAGATGGTGGGCAAGGTGGCAGGATACTGTCGAGGGCTCGGGCGGTGCCGTCAACTGCTAAACGGCAGATCTCTTCGTACCGCCGAGCTCGCTGACGTCGGCCATGGATGAGGGCACAGGTGTTTCGCGGCAGGATCTTGTCTACCTTCTCGACAGCCAAATCGGCTGCGGAGCAGAGGCCGACCAGGGTAGCATTCCCTGCCAGGACGATCTCCTCGGGCACGAAAACGCAGTAGGAGCCGATGATGGCCCGACCCTCCTTCTTTTCCTCCACAAGCTCCTTGATTCGCAGGCCATGGACCTCGCTCATGACGAAGTCGAAGTACTGCATGCCTCGGGGCCGATTATCCTGGGTCAGATAGATCTCTCCGTAGGCCTGGTTGAGAGCGTTGAGCAGCTCATCGTGGGCCTCGAGGTCCAGGCCTATGTCCTGCCACATGTCCCTGTAGTCGGCTCCCATGATGCCCTCCCGGTTGCGCAGAACGAGTTATGGTGCAAAGTGAACGCCCTCTTTCCTAGCAAAGGCCACTGCTGGAAATCCAATTGCTTTTTCGGATCAGGGGCCGCTCAATCAATCGATTGTGCTGATAGCGGGTGGCGGGCCTTGGGCATCGAAGCGGCAGTCGCTAAGCGATCGAATATGACCGTGGCAGGGTATCCCGAGGATTAAGGCGTTCAGGCTGAGCTATTGAAGAGAGTCTCCAATTGCAAAGACAGATTTGGCAAAGGGAATAATAGCTGGAGTCCTGTAGCTAACGCATTTCTCACCTGCCAGCATGAAGCGAAGGCACGTTCAAAATACAATGGAGCTACAGCTGTTGATCAATAACCTCAGGATGCGCCTTGAGCCACTCCTTGATCTCCTGAGTCACGGACCGGATATCCTGAAGGTGGTCGATGCACAGGGTATACAGCTCCTGAATCGACACCTCATGATA
>CAZQPF010000050.1:0-23808 GCA_964595165.1 uncultured Desulfohalobiaceae bacterium | reverse complement strand
TCACCCAGGCGGTCGCCACCGCTGACGCGGTAGAAGATATATGCCGCCGCAGGCGAGAGCCTTTACCCCAAGGAGGGTCGCTTGGGGTAAAAATAAGTCTTCTTGTCGCTCTGGGTGTCCCTCTGGTCAACCCGGCACTCACTTTACTGACCACGTTGACATTGCACCCCATGTTGGGAAAAGACGCATCGAGGGAAAGACTCCATGCTGCCTATAGTAAAGTGAGTGCCGGGGGGCGGTTGCTCACTCCTAGGGTGCTCATATCAGCTGACAGCAAGAAGAAGCTCATAGCTCATAGCTCATAGCTCATAGCTGATAGCTGACAGCAAGAAGAAGCTCATAGCTCATAGCTCATAGCTGATAGCTGACAGCAAGAAGGTAGGCTGTGGTCCGTAGTCGGATGTCGGAAGTCAGAAGAGTGGTTGTATGATCATCTTTAACTGTGAACTCATATGCTCTATCGAACTATAATCGTTTGCTTCATTTTTTTGGCCAGTGCTGCGTTTTTGCATGCCTTTGACATGGATGCGCAGACGCCGATCAAGAAGCCTCTGGCACAGTTTCCAGAGAGGATCGGCAACTGGAAGTCCGGCAAGAGCCAGCCGCTTCAGGAGGACGTGGCCCGCGTACTCGGAGTGGACGACTACGTGTTCCGCAACTACTTTGGTCCGAACGGCGAGACCATCAGCTTCTATGCCAGCTACTTCGCCTATACGGACCGCACAAAGGGGTACCACTCGCCCTTGAACTGCATGCCCGGCTCCGGGTGGAATATCGCCGGGACCAAGCCGGTTGAGCTTCAGCTGCAGCATCGAGGCAGGGAGACGGTGAACCGGATCGTCTTGCAAAACGGGGCTGAGAAGCAGGTGGCATTGTACTGGTATCAATGCCGCGGCCGCATCATCCAGAACGAGTACTGGGAGCGCATATACCGGGTTATCGATTCGCTCTGGCGGCAGCGTACAGATGGGGCCTTTGTCCGTCTCATACTGCACCAGAGACCGGACGAGGCCAATGAGTCGCGGCTCAAGCAGTTTGCAGCCGCGGTCATCCCAATATTGAGCAATCACTTACCGGAATGATAATGTCCAAGATCAAGCCCAACTACCTCTTTTTCGGCCTCATAGGGCTGAGCTTCTTTATCCTGTACTATCCTGTTTTCCTCAAACTCATTCAGGATTGGGAGAACGACGCCGACTACTCGCACGGCTACTTTATTCCGTTTATCGCGGGATACATGGTCTGGGTGCTCAAGGATGAGCTGAAGGAAATCGAGTGGACGCCCAACAACTGGGGCCTGGTCATCATTTTTCTGGGACTGGCTCAGCTTATTGTCTCTTGGGTGGGAAGCGAGTACTTCCTTCAGGGCAGCTCCATGATCCTCGTGCTGCTGGGCATCGTGCTCTTCATGCTCGGAAGCCGGGCAGCCAAGAAGCTCATCTTGCCCATCGCCTATCTCATCTTCATGATTCCCTTGCCGGCCATTCTCTGGAATCAGGCCGCCTTTCCCCTCGCGCTCTTCGCTTCGAAGGTCTCCTCAAATCTCATACAGGGAATCGGCATTTCCGTCCTGCGGGAGGGAAACATCCTCACCCTGCCGAACATCACCCTGCAGGTGGCCGAGGCCTGCTCCGGGCTCCGCTCCCTGGTCACCCTCCTCGCACTGAGTGCGGTACTCGCCTTTTTGTCGCAGCACGGAAGAGGCAAAAAGTGGATCCTCTTCCTTTCCGCAGTTCCGGTGGCTCTGGCCTGCAATATCTTCCGGCTGACCGGGACTGCAGTTCTCGCCCGTTACTTCGGGGCGCCGGTGGCACATGGGTTCATCCACGAGTTCTCCGGCTGGGTGGTCTTTGTCCTCGGCCTGCTGTTGCTGCTGGGAATCCACTTTCTGTTGGGCATCAGAAGAAGCTGACAGCTCATAGCTGATAGCAAGAAGAAGCTCATAGCTGACAGCTCATAGCTGATAGCAAGAAGAAGCTCATAGCTGACAGCTCATAGCTGATAGCAAGAGGGAAGAGGGAAGTCCGAAGTCCGAGGTCGGAAGTCGAGAAGAAGCTGACAGCTGACAGCAAAACGGACGTCGGAAGTCGGAGGGAGGGGAAAAAGCAGAATGCATAGCGCATGTCGCATGGCGAAGAGCAAGAAGAAGCTGATAGCTGACAGCTCATAGCTGACAGCAAGAGGAAGCTCACAGATCACAGTTGATAGCTGATAGCTCACAGCTCATAGCTGATAGCAAGAGAAGTTGTAGGAAGGAAAGCTGTATGTTGTATGTTGTAAGTAGTAGCCAAGACATATGAGCAGGCACATCCTTCTGACCTTCGATGTTGAGGACTGGTTTCAGGTTGAGAACTTCAAGTCCTGTATTCCATTCTCCACATGGGAATCACGAGAGCTGCGCGTTGAGCAAAGTACGCATACAATCCTTGATTTGCTGGATGATGTTAAAGAAGCTCACAGCTCACAGCCAGAAAACAGTTCACAGTTCACAGTTCACAGTTCACAGTTGAAAAGAAAAGAGGGTAAGAGCTCACGGGTGTCAGCTGCTGGTAAAAACAGTTCACAGCCGGCAGAAGCTCACAGCTCACAGCTCATAGCTGATAGCAAAGAGAAAGAAGCGCGCTTTGCTGTTTCTTCCGGATTACAACCTCCAACCAATATACGAGCCACCTTCTTCATCCTGGGCTGGCTGGCGGAACGGCTGCCGGGACTGGTGCGGGAAATCCATGCCAGGGGCCACGAGGTGGCGTCTCACGGCAGCTGTCACGAGCTGTGCACTACGCAAAGCACAAGCCGTCTGCTCCAGGACCTCCAGGACAGCAAAAAGCTTCTTGAAGATATCTGCGGGGCACAGGTTCAGGGCTACCGCGCACCGAGCTTCAGCATCAACAAGGATGTTCTGGAGCTCATAAGGCAATGCGGCTATAGCTACGACTCGAGCTACAACTCCTTTGCCCTCCATGGGCGCTACGGCAGGATGCACTTCAACGGCGCTCCCAAGGAGGGTGTGGCGTATCGATTGGAGCAGGACTTTTTCGAGCTTCCGATCAGCAATCTCAAGGTCAAGGGCAGGATCTTTCCCCTGGGAGGGGGCGGATATTTTCGCCTGCTTCCGCAGCTGCTCTTCATCAAGGGCGTGGGTAGGATCCTTGAGGCGGAAAAGGGATATGTCTTCTATATGCATCCCTGGGAGTTCGATCCGGAACAGCCCAGGGTGAGCCAAGCTCCTCTCAAGTATCGCTTCCGGCACTACATCAATCTGAACAAGACGGCCGACCGTTTGCATCGGCTCATCAGGGCTTTTTCAGACTGCCGGTTTGTCACCTGCAGCGAATACTTAGGGGTTGCACCACGGATACAATAAACGTGATCCATAATGAACCCTGAACCTTGAACTACGTTTCCTATGCAAACGCGAACCATCCACCTCATCGCTGCGGCGCGGCCGAACTTCATGAAGATTGCTCCCCTGTACCATGCCTTGCGGGCGGAGGAAGACATGCAGCCGGTTGTTGTCCATACCGGTCAGCATTACGATATCAACATGTCCGATGTGTTTTTCCGGGACCTGGGCCTCCCTGAGCCGGATATCAACCTGGGGGTGGGCAGCGGCAGCCATGCGGAGCAGACCGGAAAGGTCATGATGGCCTATGAGCATACCTTGCTGGAAACCCGGCCTGATCTCGTCGTGGTCGTCGGGGATGTGAACTCCACTATGGCTGCAACGCTTTCCAGCGTGAAGCTGGGCTTCAAGGTGGCTCATCTCGAGGCCGGGCTCCGCTCTTTCGACCGAACCATGCCGGAAGAGATCAACCGCTTGGTGACCGACAGCCTGGCGGATATTCTATGGACACCTTCCCCGGACGGCGATCGCAATCTGCAAAAGGAAGGCATCCCTCGGGAGCGAATCGTTCGGGTGGGCAACATCATGATCGATTCCCTGGAGATGCTGCGGGAGAAGATCGAAGCACAGAACGTTCTTCAGGATCTCGGTCTTGAGGCAGGGAACTACGGGCTGGCGACCATCCATAGGCCGTCAAACGTGGACGACCCGTTAACCTTGTCCCATGTATGTCAGGTGCTGCAACAGATCGCCGAGCACATTCAGATTGTCCTTCCTTTGCATCCAAGAACCAGAAAAAAGCTTGTACAGACAGGATATCTGGCCTCCCTGGAAACAGTTTCCGGTCTGCACCTCTTGGAGCCGATCAACTATGTTCGCTTCATGAACCTGGTGATGAACGCCAGGCTCATACTCACTGATTCTGGAGGCATCCAGGAGGAGACGACCTATCTGGGCATCCCTTGCCTTACGCTGCGGCCGAATACCGAGAGGCCGATTACCGTGGAGCAGGGAACGAATGAGCTGTGCAGCTTGGACACCGTGGTGGAGAAAGCTGTGTCGGCAATATATGACGGCTCCCGAAGGAATGCGGGCAAGCCGGAGCTCTGGGATGGCAAGACCGCTCCTCGGGTTGTGGCATCGATGAAGCGGTTTCTGGGATGAAATCATCCAAGATTGCCATCATTGCCATCTACTCCGGGCTCATGCTCGCTACCTCCCTCATTCCCATGGAGGTCGATGTACCGGATCCCTCGTTCGTTTCCAGGATCCCTCCCACCTGGCAGAACTTTCTCCATCTTCCCATGTTTGCAATATTTGCTCTTTTGCTGCTCGATAGCGCCAAAGCATTGCAGCTGCGAAAGGGCCAGGCTGTTTTTTGGGCCGTGGTTTTAACTCTGGGCTTCGGCTTTTTCCTCGAGCTTCTCCAAGCTCCCATTCCAGGGAGATACCCCTCGCATTTGGATATGCTGTTCAATCTGCTCGGCGGCTGCATCGGTATTGCGCTTTATATGGGAAAGGAAAAAGCCATGCATGGAAGGAGCATCTTTTAAGCAGTTCGCTTTCTGCCGAGGCGAACGAATCATGGCCCCAGCTCAGGCCCAGCGGCGAAAAACTGCAGGGGTTTGCATACTTGCTATCCTATTGCTTCTCTTTTTCTGATATAGGCGGCTCGCTGCGGAGATAAGGGTTCGGAACAAAATAAATGCATCAAGATAGGAACCTTTATCCACGAATCTACACGAATTATCACGAATCAGATCCCTTGCGCTGATCGCGCAAGAGATCGAGCGATCGCCTAGAAGAAGCTCACTGTTCGCATAGCGCAAGGCGCATGGCAAAGAGGTAAGAAGATAGATAACTCACAGCTGATAGCAAGAGCAACGAAACGGAAATCATTAAACCCGCGGAGGAAAGAGCATTGCCCGCGAAGGGCCGCGAATAGACGCGAATATCATCTGGGGGCGAGGGTGCTTCCCGCGAGAGCGGGATGAAGCCATCCTGCCTTCGATCAGCAGGCTGGATTTCTTTTCTTCATTCGTGGCGATTCCTGGACCAAGATCTTTTATTCTTGCGTTGTTTTATGACAGATCCTTAGCTTTTACCTCTGGAGAATCTATACAGGATGGCCGGAATGTTTGCTATTAAATGGGCTCAGGTCCCGACCCTGCCAAGATAAGGAGAGCAGATTGCCTATCAAGCAAAAAATGAGCGCAATCATTTTTGCGGTTGGTATGAGCTTGCCATTCAAGTCCTTGAACAGGGCCTTAGCCATAGCCCGGAGAATGGATTGTTGAAGAGCAACTTATCCTGGGTGCTGCTCCGAAGTAGAGGCGATCCGCAGCGCGCCCTTTCCCTGGCCCAGGAGGCCTATCGCCTGGCCCCTGAAGAGCCGGCTGTGGTGGATGCCCTGGGTTGGGCCTACTATAGGAAGAAGCTCTATACCCGGGCGGTTTGGCATCTGCGTGAAGCCGAGGAGCTTGCTCCGAAAAGCGCCGAGGTCAGGGAGCATTTAAAGAAAGCGCTTCGAGCCCAGGCCGCAGCGAAGAGCGGCTCCTAGCAAGAGCGACAGCCCATGCCCAAGTCGCCCTGCTTTCCCGTGACTTTTACTTTTCTATGTGCAACGCTTTGCACATTATTGGCTGCCTGACGGGCTCTGCCTGCAGCAAGATGCTTCCTTATGCCTCCCTCTGCCTCCAAAATGGTATATAGATGCATATCGCGCCTTTGGGGATGACATTAATCTCGCTGCCCTCTTTCATTCATTCCTGATAATGGGCACCTTGAAATGGAGGCTTCGCCGAGCCATTCAAGCCGAGCCTTCGTATGGATGCTGGTGCGGTGCATTTGGTTCGAGGATTGCACAATCATCTGATTGGGGGTCTGACGGCCCGGCTGAGCCGGTGCCATTTTCCGGCAAGGGAGTGTATTGTTGAACTTTTGCATTCTGCGCAGCACACATGGCCAAGCAAGATCAAAGCAAGAGCCCAGACGAAGTCAAGCCGAGCGCCTCCGAGCCCGGTGACGGCCAGCGCTCTGAAATGGACCTGATTGAGGGTAGCGAACCAGCACCCCAGTTTCCGCCGCGAAAGTACCTCTCCCGCGAAGAGATGGAGTTCTTGACCAGCAGGGCCGAGGGGCGAGCCGAGGGGGAGAGTGCCCCTTCTGCGCTGCAGGAGGGAGAAAAGAATGTGCAGCAGCGCCTGGCGGAGCTGGAGTCTGTTCGACAGGAGCTGGAAGAAAAGCTGCGAGAAAGCGAAGACCGGTTCTGGTCTTTTTTTCATGGACAGGATGCGGTGAAAATGCTTGTTGACCCGGAAAGCTCGGAGATCATCGCCGCCAACGAGATGGCAGCCAGCTTTTACGGCTACAGCAGGGATGACTTGCTGCAGATGAGATTGACTGATCTTTGCCTGGTGCCGCAAAGGTTGCTGCTGCGGGAGCTGGAGAAAGGGGCGCAGGAGTGGGGCAAGATCTATTTGCTGCGGCAGCAGACAGCCAGCCGGGCGATACGCGACGTGGACGTGCATGCCGGCCCCATGAGCTATCAGGGGCGGGGCCTTGTTTTATGCCTCATTTACGATGTCAGTGAAATGAAATCCCTCGAGCTCGCCTTTCGGGAAGGCAGCTCCAGGGAGGCCGGTTCTGTCGCCATGCCTTCTGCAGCACAGGGATCCAGGGATCAGATGCCTGACCGGGAAGTACTTCTGGACAGTATAGAAACCCAGATTTGGTACCACAACACCCCGGATGCCTACGGCATGGTCAACCGCACGCATGCCGAGTTCCTGGGCCGGAGGAAGGAAGAGCTCGAGGGGCGATCCCTGTTCGATATCTTTGATCCGGATACAGCCTCCAGGCTTCTGGAGGAGAACAGCCAGGTCTTCGAGCAGCAGAACCGCTTGCGTCTCAAGCGTTGGCTGACCAACGCAGCGGGTGAGAAACGCCTGCTGCTCATCACCAAGTTTCCCAAGATCAATGCCCAGGGCAGCGTGGAGTACATGATCTGCTCCGCCCAGGACATCACCAAGCAGCAGCGGGACAAGGAGATCCTCAAAAAGATGCTGCACAAGCTGGAGTCCAGGGCCCTGCTGGACAGCCTGACCGGAATACCCAACCGCCGCTACTTGGATGATTACCTCAAACGGGAATGGGGCCGGGCCAAGCGGGAAGCGAACGCCATCTCCATGCTTATGGTGGATATTGATTACTTCAAGGCCTATAACGACCATTACGGCCATCTTGCCGGCGATAGCTGCTTAAAGCGGATCGCGAGCGTCCTGGCCGAGACCATTACCCGGTCCTCGGATATCGTGGCCCGCTACGGAGGCGAGGAGTTCGCAGCCATACTGCCCAAGACCGATGCTCAGGGCGCGCGAAGTGTGGCAGAAGCCATCCGAAAACAGATCAAGGACCTGGACCTGCCGCATGCAGACTCGCCTTTAGAATCCAAGGTGACCGTGAGCGTGGGCACGGCAACCATCGTCCCCCTGCTGGGCATCTCCGAGCTTTCAAAAGAGGCCCTGATCCAGGCCGCGGACAGGGCGCTCTACCAGGCCAAGCAGCAGGGACGGAACATGGTGGTCTGCAAGGACTTGCGCTTTGACGGGAAGGAGCTGGTGGAAGAAAGCTGACAGCTCACAAGCTCACAGCTGATAGCAGGGCGGCTAGGATGCTGGGAGGCTGGGAAGCAAGAAGCTCGGAGTCGGAGGTTCGTTGAATCGTGACGAATCCCGGGAAGAGAGAAGAGGGTTTATCCACGAATCTACACGAATTGACACGAATAAATCCGCATGCGCTGATCGCGCAAGGGATTGAGTGATCGCCCAGAAGAAGCTCACTGTTCGCATAGCGCAAAGCGCATGGCGAAGAGAGAAGACGGTAGTCGGTGGTCGGAGATCGGATGTCCGAGGTTACAAGCAGAAGAAGATGACAGCAGAGCAAAATCTTTTCTTCATCTCTTCATCCTGGTAATCCTGTTAATCCTGTCAACAAAGCTCTTCGGGGCTTTTTCTTTAAGGAAGGGATTCGCCATGTTGGAAGAAGGGTTTAGACAGGATTTACAGGATATGATGGATTTTTCCCCGTGCCGGAGGCCCGGTGAAAAGGATCAATGCCTTTGGCAAAGAAGTTTTCTTCCTTCGTGTTGCTTGGCTCGCAGCCCTTTGCAGGCCTCAGCTCTTGATCTTCAAGCCATAAGTAAAAGAGCTCAATCCGTACAGCCTTATTGACATATATTTAATATCTAGCTAAGCTTAACTAGATTGAGATTGTAAGGGATTGTTTATGCTGGTCAATATGCATGAAGCGAAATCGAAGCTGTCGGCCTTGGCAGAGAAGGTCTGGCAGGGTGAGGTTGTGGTCATAGCCAAAGCGGGCAAGCCATATCTCGATCTCTTGCCTCACAAAGGATCGCGAAAGAAACGCAAGCCAGGGAGGTACAAAGGAGAAATCGAGATGGCTCCGGACTTTGATGCTACTCCCCAGGAAGTGATCAAGGAGTTCGAGGGTGAATCCTGATGCAGCGTATCCTTCTGGACACCCACGTACTCCTCTGGTGGCTCGCCGATGACGCCCGCCTGGGCTCGAAAACGCGAAAAATCATTGAGGATGAGAGAAATGAGATATTTGTCAGCGCGGCAACTACCTGGGAGGTTTCCATTAAAAAGTCGCTGGGCAAAGTTACCGCGCCGGATGATCTGGATGGCATTGTAGAGGATGAAGGCTTCAGCAAGCTCTGCATTTCACTGTATCACGGTCAAGCGGCCGGTCAACTGCCATACCATCATCGCGATCCCTTTGATCGTATGCTCGTAGCCCAGGCGCAAGCCGAAGGATTGTTCCTGATTACTGCTGATCTGCATATACCGCTTTATGGGGTGCGTGCTTTAGATGCTGGTGTATAGTGAGAAGGAAGAGCTTTATCCACGAATCGTGACGAATCCCGGGAAGAGAGAAGAGGGTTTATCCACGAATCTACACGAATTGACACGAATAAATCCGCATGCGCTGATCGCGCAAGAGATCGAGTGATCGCCTGGCGGCGAGGGGACTCCTGCGACAGCAGGGTGAAGTCATCTCGCCTGCGATGAGCAGGCGGGATATTCTCTCATCTTCATTCGTGGAGATTAGTGTAGATTCGTGGACAGAGCTCTTTGCTCTTTTTCTTTAAGGATAACCGCTTCCTTCGTGGAGCTTGGCGATCCTTGGCGGGCCAGTCTCTTCCTCTTCGAAGCCGCGGAGAAAAGAGCATTGCCCGCGAAGGGGCGCGAATGGACGCGAAGCGCCTAGTGGCGATGAAGATTATCCGCCCGGAGGGCGGTGAGAAGCTTTCCAGCGGGCGTCTGAGCCGCTTTTTCAGTCCAATCCGTTGAACTGGGCGATGATTTCCCAGGCCTGCTCCGCGGTTTCCACAAACTGAAAAAGGGCTAGATCCTGAGATGAGATGGTGCCTTCCTCCACCAATCCCTCGAAGTTGATAATCCGATCCCAGAACTCGCGTCCGAACAGGATGACCGGTATATGCTTGATCTTCTTGGCCTGCAGCAGGGTCAGGGTTTCGAAGAGCTCATCCAGGGTTCCGAATCCTCCGGGGAAAACCACCAACCCCCTGGCCCGCATGAGGAAGTGCATCTTGCGCGTGGCAAAGTAATGGAACTGAAAGCACAGCTCAGGCGAAATGTAGGGGTTGGGCACCTGCTCGTGGGGGATGACGATATTCAGCCCGATGCTCTGGGCCTTCACGTCCGACGCGCCCCGGTTGGCTGCCTCCATGATGCCCGGCCCCCCGCCGGTAGTGACCACCATGGCTGAATCTCCGCTGTTCACCGAGATGATGCGGCCGAGCTTCCTGGCCTCTTCATAGTATCGGCTGAGCTGGGCATGCTTTTGGGCTAGGCGGTGCTCCTGCTCCAGGGCAGGGTCCGAGGGATTTTCTTCGACAAGGGCCTGAACTTGCTCCAGCCGCCTTCTGGCTGCTTCCGGCTCTGGAATGCGGGAGCTGCCGAAGACAACGACCGTGGAGTCGATGCCGTGTTCATTGAGGGTGAGCTCGGGCTTGATCATTTCCAGCTGAATGCGCATGGGCCGTAGCTCTTCCCGAAGCAGAAACTCCTGATCCTGGAAGGCCAGCCGGTAAGACGGCGAGCGGTATTGCAGCGATTCGATGTCCTGTCGAAAGGTCTTAGCCGCTTCCTGTGCGGAGGGGTAGGGTCCTTTCTTGCGTTTGTCCGAAGCCATCATGCCTCCCTATAACAATTCAGCCGGCGGTTTGGAAAGATCCAACACGCCGGCTGAATTGTTATCTAATAAAAACAAAGTGAGCACAAAAACAAAATGAGCCCTAAGAAGGGCTCATTTTGTTTTTTATATTGTATTTAATTTTGAATTTTTACTTGCATTTTAATGCTGTTCTGTTGTCCTGGTCTTGCTTCTTGCATACAATTTATAACTTACAACATACAACCAATGTATATAACCTAGAGCCTAGAATGCTCTACCTTGCTTCTTGCTGTCAGCTATGAGCCATGAGCTAAGAGCTTGTTCTCTCTTCGCCATGCGCCATGCGCTATGCGTCTAACGATACGGCGGGCTGATCTGCATGTCCTTCATCTTATACAGCAGGGCGCGGTAGCTGATCTTGAGGATCTTGGAGGCCTGTTTTCGGTTCCAGTTGGTCTCCTGCAGCACCCTTTCGATCACCGCCTTTTCCACTCTTTTGACCGCCTGATCTCGGACGTCCTTGAGCGAGGGAAAGGTGTTGTTTTTTATTTGGGCTTCGATGTCTGCTTCCAGGCTGGATCCGTTGTTCTGCTCCGGCTCGGGGGCAGGCTGGTTATGATATTGCGGGGCCTGGGAGGCGTTGAAATGGGATGATGCTTTTTGGATGTTGGCCCGGATATCCTTCTCGATCTCCTCATGGTTTCCCAAGACGCTCAGACGCTGTAGATAGTTCATGAGCTCCCGGACGTTTCCCGGCCAGTGATATTGCTTGAAAAGGTCCATGAGCGTGGAGCTGACGTCGATCTTGGGCAGGTTGTAGTGCTCATGCAGCTCGGTGACAAAGTAGTCCACAAGGGAGTGAATGTCCTCTTTTCGCTCCCGCAGCGGAGGAATGTGAATGGATATGGTGCTCAAGCGGTAGAAGAGATCGTCCCGGAAGTTGCCGGATGATATTTCCGCATCCAGGTTCTGATTGGTGGCGGCGATAACTCTCGCCTTGACCTCCACCTCCTTGTGCCCTCCGACCCGGTGGTACTTTCGATCCTGGAGCACCTGCAGCAGCTTGGATTGCATGAAGGTCGGAAGCTCGCCGATCTCGTCCAGAAAGATGGAGCCGTCCTTGGCCAGCTCGAACTTGCCGATCTTGGACTTGTCCGCTCCGGTGAAGGCTCCCTTTTCATAGCCGAAAAGCTCGGATTCCAAAAGCTCGGAGGGCAGGGCGGCGCTGTTGACCTTGATGAAGGGGGATTGATGCTTATTGGAGTAGTAGTGGAGGGAGCGGGCGACGAGCTCTTTGCCTACACCGCTCTCCCCGGTAATGAGCACATTGAGATCAAGGCTTCCAACCTTCTGGGCTATCTCGAGCACCTTCTGGATAGCCGAGCTCTGGCCGATGATGACTGGCTTGGATATGCTCATGGCAGATGGGCTACTTACCCAGCAGCTCGTTAAGATGATGCTGTAGATCTTTGAGGTTGAACGGCTTGGCCAAAGTGACGTCCGATTTCTCCTCTTCAGCGATTTTTTCCGGAGATCCTCCATAGCCAGTGATGCAGATGATGGGGACGTTCGGGTTCTCCAACCGCGCGATCTTGACCAGGCCTATACCGCTGACGTACGGCAGGCGGATATCCATGATGATCAAATCGTAGGACGCGTTCTTGATGCTGTCCAAGCCTTCCAGTCCGTCAGCAGCCAAGACAACATTGTAGCCCTGCTCGGTCAGAAATTCGTTAAGGACATCCCGGATGACCTGATCGTCGTCGATAACGAGAACGGTTTTTGCGCTATTCATGTTGACTCAAGTGCTCAACGTACATGGTTCAAGGGAGATCAAAAAAATGGCTCGATGTACCAAGACACCGCAACCCGTAACTGGGCTTGCCAATCACGGGCTACGGGCCGGGAAATCGTATATGAAAAAGTTTACACTTCTGTGACATCAAGCGTCAATATAAAAATTGCCCGGGGCGGTGAAATTTTACATCACCCGGGCAATTTTCCATGGGCCTTTTTAAAAGAGCATTGCCCGCGAAGGGCCGCGAAGGGACGCGAAGCATCCAAGAAGTTTTATCCACGAATCGAGATGAATCCTGGAGAGAGAAGAGGGTTTATCCACGAATCTACACGAATTGACACGAATCAGATCCCTTGCGCTTATCGCGCAAGGGATCGAGTGATCGCCTGGCGGCGAGGGGACTCCCGCGGCAGCGGGATGAAGTCATCCTGCCTGCGATGAGCAGGCGGGATATTCATTCATCATTGATGGCTCAAAGGCCAAATGTATTCCTCTTCAGACCAGCAGAGGAAAGAGTATTGCCCGCGAAGGGCTACGAATGGATGCGAAGCGCCTTGTGGCGATGAGATGGATAGCAAAAGCTCTTGATCCAGAATATATGACACAGTATCCGCTCTTGACGTATTTACGATTGTAGCTACAATTTATTATGGGCTTTGAATGGGACGAGGCAAAGCGGCTGAGCAACCTCGAAAAACATGGTATAGACTTCCGTGATGCTGAGCGTTTTTTTGAATCAGCTCCCGTATGCTTTACAGATCGTCGAAGACATTACGGCGAAGAACGATTTGTAGCATTCGGAACAATAGACGGACGTCTGATTATCACAGCGTATACCTGGCGAGGGGAAAACATACGCATCATCTCAATGCGCAAGGCCAATGCCAGAGAAAGGAGGATATATGAACAGTATCTCAAAAACCGATTGGGGCAAGGTTGATGCGAAGTCGGAAGAGGAGCTTACCAGAGATGCCTTTTCTGATCCAGATAACCCTCCTGTTACCCAGGAGTTTTTTGCGAAGGCTCAACAGGTGGAGACACCAACTCGAGCTAAAAGGCAGGTCACCCTTCGCATCGATTCCGATGTGCTGGAATGGTTTAAAGGGAAGGGCAAAGGATACCAAACCATGATCAATGCCGTGCTCCGCGCTTATAAGGAGTCTCAGAGCCAACGCGATTGATGTCTCAAAGGCCAAAGATATTCCTCTACAGACCAGCAGAGGAAAGAGCATTGCCCGCGAAGGGCCGCGAAGGGACGCGAAGCATCCAAGAAGTTTTATCCACGAATCGAGATGAATCCTGGAGAGAGAAGAGGGTTTATCCACGAATCTACACGAATTGACACGAATCAGATCCCTTGCGCTTATCGCGCAAGGGATCGAGTGATCGCCTGGCGGCGAGGGGACTCCCGCGGCAGCGGGATGAAGTCATCCTGCCTGCGATGAGCAGGCTGGATATTCTGGTTCTTCATTCGTGTAGATTGGTGAAGATTCGTGGACAGAGCTCTTCTATGCTTGAGTTGTCTTGCGACAGATCCGTGGCGGGCCACAGGTCTTGATGTTCAAATCCGCGGAGAAAAGATTATTGCCCGCGAAAGGCCGCTAATTGTCTTCAAAAAGCAGGTCAATCAGCTTGGTCAGCCGCTCGGCCCTATACTTGGAGAGCCTGAAGGGGGAGGCGCTGTCCGAGGATGTGCCCTGGTATTGAACATTCTTTTCACCCTCACCTTCCTCGGATTCTTCTGGTGCAAAGCGATACAGGGAAAGCCGGTGCTCCTTCTCGGCCGTCACCTGAATGCTGTATTCCTGAGAGGCTCCCTCCAGGGTAGCTTTTTCAGCCAGGTATTTTGTGCATTGCAGGCTGGATAGCTGTGACAGGAGCTCATCAATGTCTTTAGGCGAGCCAAGGTCCTTTCCATCCGCCCGGGTCCACTCCCGGTCTTGCTGGTCGGCTTGCTGCTCTTCCCCTTTCGCCAGGGATTGCTTTTTGAGCACCAGGCGCTTTGATCCCTTGGACAGGGCGACTTGCCTTGCCTTATCCCGGTTGAAGCCAAGTACCGTCTTGTCCCGTAGACGCTGTACAGTCTGGTCCAGGGTCAGCTTGAGGTTTTGCTCAGCCAGGTAGACCTTGGGGTCGTCCTGGATCCGAACATAGGCGCCGGCCCGGTTGGGCGAGGCCTTGCCCACTCTGAGCTCCCGCACCGCGGTGCCGTTTTCAAAGGCGGTCACATAGATCTGCTGCTCCCGGTCCAGGCCGTAGCGGGAGTAGACTTCTGACTGGGAGACGAGCGCGGAAAGGCTCAGCTCGGCAATGGTGTTGAGAATATTGCTCACCTTGTCCTCAGCTGCGGGATAGCCCTGTTCCCCGACCAGCCATTCCCCTTGCTTCTTTTGCAGCAGAAGCTCTCCATCCGGCCGCTTGATATCCACCCGGGTCAGCTTCTTCGTATCGAGCGCTTCGAGCTCGGGGAGCTCATAGTGCATGCGGCCGCTTCTGTCCTGCCATAGATAGAGGCTCAGGCCGACAATGACCAGCAAAAGGATGAGGAACTCTTTTTTGAATCGCATAGGGCTTACATTGGGCTGTTATATGAACTGTTGTACTGAATGATTATCCAACTTGAAAGAAAAAGAGATCTTTTACCACCCGCTCGAAGACACGCTCGCGCTCACGGCGACCACGGCGTATGACTTGCCTGGATGCTTCCGGCTCCGCCGAAATCATCCAGGCGGTGCTCAGCCGCTGACGCGGCAAAATGCATGCGTATTTTACGCCGCAGGCGGAGCAATCGGCAGGTCGATTTATCGAAGATAAAGCGTCCTGCCGCTTTCTTGCGCTGTGCTCGCTGTGAGCGCTGTGGTTAATTTTCATTTCTTCGCTTCGCTGCGCTGTGGTTAAGAATGTGTCCTTTGTGCCTGGAAGTGTTCCTTTATCCGCTGCTTCCGCCTGTTCCTGCCCCACCAGACGATCAGGCCGAAGATGATCACCAGGATCGGCAGGCCGACGATATTGAACATCTTGACCCCGGTCTTGGTTTGCGAGTCCGTTTCCTGAAGCGGGTTGAACTCCTGCACCTTGGCCCGGAGCTCGGCCATCTTGAGCCTGTTGTTCAGGGCGTCGATCACGTTCAGGGTGAATATGGAGTTCGGGGACTGCCCTTCGGCTTCCAGTATGGTGTCCGTGAGCATATCCGAGGAGCCGAGAAGGAAAACCTTCCCTGGCTGCTGGCTCTTTTTCAAGCGGGTGAAGGCGGCGGTTATCTCCTGGTCAGCCGAAACGGTAGCATTTGCCTGGCTCCGGGTGGCGTTTTGCGCCTCGGTCTCCTTTTCCGGTATCGGCTTATCAGCAAAGAAGCTCCTGAAGCGGCCGGAGAGGAGATAGGCCAGGGGGTAGCTTTGCTGCTCCTCGGCCGAGCCGGGCGGAGCCATCCGCATGGGGTTGAAGTGGATCCGCTCAGACATGAGCCAGGATTTCTCCGAGGAGGAGAAGAGCCGATGGGCCTGGATATCCTGGGCCTTGAGTTGCTGGCTGTTCGTCTGCAGCGGCGAGGACTTGAAGGCCACCAGCCCCTTGATGTTTTTCATGAAGGAAAGCTCATGGCTTATATTCTTGTTCTTGATGATCGGGGCGAAGTAGATGGGCTGTTGGCCGCCGCCTCTCTGTCTGGAGATCTGCTGTTCGTAGCAGTGCTCATCAAGGACCACGCTTGCGTTTACCTGCAGCCCGTAGTGGTTGAGCAGCTTGTTCAGGCCGTTCTTGTTGGGCTCGAACTGTTGCGGACCCATCTGGCGCTGCTGCGCATTCCGGGGCCGCACGCCGTCCTGGAACACGGCCAGGTTGGTGCCGCGCATCAAGGCCTGGTCCAGCAAAAAGAGCTCGTAATCGGAGAACTCCTTGCTGGCTCCGGCGATGACCAGGCAGCTCAAGCCTTCCGGGACGCCCTCATCCAGGCTGACCTCCTTGAGGGTATAGCTCTGGGAAAGGAGATCCTGGAAGGCGGAGGTGGATGGCGCATTGCGGTTTCTGGCCTGCGCCGCCCGGCTCAGGGGCAGGGTCCCGTGATCGGCAAGATAGCCCAGGGTCTGGTTGATGCCCAGCAGCGACTGGAGGTTCTGATTGATGCTCTCCTTGAGGCGCTGCGGCTCGCTGAGGCTGTACTGGGTTCCGAGCAGGGGAAGGCGGACGATGTCCAAAAGGTTCAAGGTGGTGGAGCGATCCTTGTACTCCAAAACGAGCCCAATGGTGCCGCTGCCGGACTGGATGCCGGCATCCGGAAGATCGGGCCACTCCAGCTGCTGCAGCTCGTAGGCAGAGGCCGGGTCGGCCTTGTTGGCCGGAGCGCTGGGATCGATATGCTCAAAGCGGAGCTTGTTGTAGTTCTTGGCGTTCAGCTCCCGGACCATGGCCTCCACTTTGGAGGGAAGCTCGGCCAGGCGCTCCACGCCGATATAGGGGGCGATCTGCTTCAATGATTCCGACAGGTACAGGCGCACGTCCACCTTGCCCTCCAGGGCCAGAAGGGCGCTGACCTTGTTCTGCAGCTTCTGGATGGAGCTGGTGAGCTGGTACTCCAGATGCTTGCTGGAGGTGATGGTGGGCAGCTTTTCCACGGCGTCACCGTGCAGAATGACCAGCCCCAGGTAGCCGTTCTTGTATTGGACCTCGTCCTTTTGCACCACCTGGACCTGGACCGGATTGATCCCGGCCTCTCGGGCCTGCTGTTTCGTCGCCTCGTCCTGGGGTCCGATCTCATGGATGGTGTAGTTGAAGTTCCTGTTGGCGTGCACCGCGTACTCCTGGAGCAGATCGCGCAGATAGCGCTTGATGTTGTTATAGGGAGGAGGCAGGTCCTGGCTGAAGTAGCCCTTTATGGTCAGCGGCTCGGAGAGCGAGCCCACCGCTTCCTTGCTCAGGTCCGAGAGGGAGTACCTGTTGCTCTCGGTGAGGTCGACGCGGGTGTACAAAGACAGGCCCGCGGCATTGATCAGGACAATGACCACTGCGTACAGCAGGAGCTTGATGGAGCGTTCGGAAAGTCCTTTGCGCATGGATGAGAACCTCACTTCCTGGCCTCAAGAGCGAAATTGGTTGCATAGAGCCCGATAAAGGCAATACTGAGAAAATAGATCACATCCCGGCTATCCAGCACCCCTTTGGCAATGTTGTCGAAGTGGTACCCGGCGGCTAGATAGTTGATAACCTCCAGGATCTGCTGCGGAACGAAAAACAGCATCTTGTTCAGCAAGGCCAGCCCGAAGCAGATGCCGGCTCCGAGGATGAAGGCCACGATTTGATTCCTGGTCAGGGCGGAAGCGAACAGTCCGATCCCGGCAAAGGCCGCTCCGAGCAGGAGCGCGCCGATATATCCCCCGAGAACCGGCCCCCAGTCCAGATCCCCGAGAGCGCTGACGCTCAGGGCATAGGACAGGGTAGGCAGCAGCATGGCCGCGATAAAGCTCACCGCGGCCAGAAACTTGCCGGCAATGATCTGGGCCGGCCGCAGGGGAAGGGTGCTCAGGATCTCATAGGAGCCCAGATTGATCTCTTCGGAAAAGAGCCGCATGGTCAGAGCGGGTACCACAAAGGCGAAGGCCAGGGGGAGGAGGTTGAAGAACTCCCGCAGGTTGGCCTGATTGATGAGGAAGAAGGTGGAGAAAAAGAACCACCCGGTAACCAGCAGGAAGATGGCAATGACCATGTAGGCGATGGGAGATACGAAGTAGTCCTTGAACTCCTTGATCCAGATTGCAGCGAGCGAGCCCATAACTCCTCCAAAAAGCGTGAGTAAAGCTATGCACGCTTCACTCACGCTTTTTGCATGCGATTTTATGTGATGCGCGGAAAGGTAAAGCGAGAAGCCTTTACCTTTCCTTTGATAGATGGACTCTATTTTGAATAGAGGTCCAGGCTTCAGAGCAGAAGCCGCGGTGGCCCGCGGCGGTCCCAGGGGGCCGATGGCCGAGATCCAATCTCCGTTCCCCGACGTCCGACATCCGACGTCCGATATCCGTTTTCCTTCGTGCTGTCAGCTGAGCTGTGAGCTATCCTGCTCAAGCGTCAGCTCCTTGAAGATGTTCTCCAGGGTCTGGGTGCGGGGATAGAACTCCAGGAGCGTCCAGTCCTGCTCCTTGATCGTTTTATAGATCTCCTGCCGGGGGTCTTCATCCTGGAGGCAGGTGAGATCGAGCTCCAGGACGCCTTCCTGGCCGGAATCGCCGGATTCGATATGCTGCAGGCCCCGCACCGAGCTCTCCAGGACGGTGCGGACCTCTTCAAGGGAGGCGTTTTGCAGAGCCAGATGGAGGACCCGGCTTTGCCCGGCCCGCTGCTTGAGCTCCCGAGGGCTGCCGTCTTCCACGATGCGGCCCTTGTTGATGATGACCATCCGATCGCAGGTGGCTTCGGCCTCGCTTAGAATGTGCGTGGAGAGAATCACCGTTTTTTCCCGCCCCACGCGGCGGATGAGGGAGCGGACCTCCTGGATCTGATTGGGGTCCAGCCCGGAGGTGGGCTCGTCCAGAATGAGGATCTCCGGGTCGTGCAGCAGGGCGTGGGCGAGACCCACCCGCTGCAGGAGCCCCTTGGAGAGCTCGCCGATATTCTTGTGCATGATTTCTTGGATGGCGCAGGTCCGGGCTACCTCCCGGATGCGGCGCTTGGCGGTTTCCGGATCCAGCCGCCGGATTCGCGCCTCGTAGCGCAGAAAATCGTAAACCAGCATGTTGCGGTACAGCGGAATGGACTCCGGCAAGTAGCCCAGAATGGACTTGATGGCCAAAAGGTTGCTGTCGAGCTGATAATCCTTGATGGCCACCGAGCCGGAGGTGGGCTGGAGGTAACCGGTGATGATCCGCAGGGCGGTGGTTTTTCCCGCTCCGTTCGGTCCCAGCAGCCCCAGGATCTCGCCTTGCGAAACATGGAGGTCAATGTGGTCCAGGGCCCGAACGTCGTGGTAGTACTTGCAGAGTCCTTGTATGTCGATCATGCTGCACCCTTGTTTTGTTCCGAATCCTATTGAAGCAGACCGAGGCCAAGGCGGCGTCCGGCTTCAAGCCGTGCAGGAAGAGCTTTTCAAGCAAGATCGGGATTCTATTCAGATGACGGCGGGTAGTCAACTCCCCTGATCGCTTGGGCGGTGAAGATTCGTGGACCAAGCTCTTTTTCTTTAAGATTTTATCCACGAATTTACACGAATTGACACGAATCAGATCCCTTGCGCTTATCGCGCAAGGGATCGAGTGATCGCCTGGCGGGGAGGGTTACTCCCGCGGCAGCTGGATGAAGTCATCCTGCCTGCGATGAGCTGGCGGGATATTCATTGACTTGCCAAGTCGGCAAAAACCGGGTAGCCTATTTTTTTATCCGAATTGGGGTGTTCTGTGCGGGCAGAACTGAGATCACACCCATCGAACCTGATACAGTTTACGCTGGCGTAGGGAATTCGGATGGCCTTGCTGCTGATTTCATTTTGCCTCCCCCGTTTCAGGCATCGCTCCTTTGATGCCTGTCTTTCCAGATATTCACCCCAAGATGTATACTGCTGAAGAAGCTCATGGCTCACAGCTCATAGCAGGAGAAGAAGCTATCAGCTTCTTCTAACTGTGAACTGTGAACTTTGAACTGTGAACTTCCCATTTACAAGGAGCTGCTATGGCACTGGAAGAGATCGTTATTACCGAGGCGATTGCCAGCGAGTACTTTGAAAAGTTCAAGTCCTGCCTGGAGCTCGACGTGGCCATTGTGGGAGCCGGGCCTTCCGGGATGACCGCGGCCTGGAAGCTGGCTGAAGAGGGCTTCAAGGTGGCCATCTTCGAGCGCAAGCTCTCCATCGGCGGCGGCATGTGGGGCGGCGGCATGACCTGGAACATCATTGTGGTGCAGGAGGAAAGCCGCCACGTGCTCGATGAGCTGGGCCTTAAGCTCAAAGAGTTCCGGCCGGGGTACTATACTGTGGATGCCATTGCGGCTACCACCACCTTGGCTTCCCGGGCCACTCTGAGCGGAGCGCACATTTTCAACTGCATGAGCGTAGAGGATCTCGTTCTGCGGGAGGTCGACGGCAAGAAGCGGGTGACCGGCATTGTGATCAACTCCAGCGCCGTTGAAGTGGCCGGCCTGCACGTCGATCCGCTCGTTCTTTACTGCCGCTACCTCATCGACAGCACCGGCCACGACCTGGAAGTGCTCAAGACCCTGGTCCGCAAGAACGACGTCCGGCTGCACACGCCATCGGGCGATATAGAGGGCGAGCAGTCCATGTGGGCCGAGATAGCGGAAACCAACACGGTAAAGAACACCCGGGAGGTCTTTCCCGGTGTCTACGTTGCCGGAATGGCGGCCAATGCCTGCTTTGGCTCCTATCGGATGGGTCCGATCTTCGGCGGCATGCTCCTGTCCGGCGAGAAAGTGGCCAAGGAGATTGCCGGGTTGCTGCACCAGGAAAAGGCGGGCTGAGCTATGCGCATTGCCATGAGCATCGCCGGATCGGACTCCTCTGCCGGGGCCGGCATACAGGCCGATCTCAAGACCTTTCACTCCTTGGGTGTATACGGAGTCACTGCGCTCACCGCAGTTACGGTGCAAAATACCCAGGGCGTTCGCGGCATTCAGCAGATCGAGCCTGCAGTGGTCAAGGATCAGATCCTCTGCCTCTACGAGGATATGGAGATCCGGGCCGTCAAGATCGGCATGGTTTTCAGCAGCGAGATTGTCCGCGCCATCCAGGAGGCGCTGCAAGAGGTCAAAAGGCCCTATGTGGTGCTCGATCCGGTGATGATTTCCAAAAGCGGCTCGGAGCTTCTGCAAAAGCCGGCTCAAGTGGATCTCCTGGAGCGCCTCTTCCCCATGGCGGACCTGGTGACTCCCAATCTGCAGGAGGCGGAAGCGATCACCAAGCTGAGGCTCCAGACTGTGGAGGACATGCAGGAGGCGGCTAGGAGAATCATGGATCTCGGTCCAGCTCGGGTGGTGCTCAAAGGGGGGCATTTGTCCGGGAAGGAAGCAGTGGACGTCTACGACGACGGCAGTCAGGTGGAGCTGCTCCGCGCCGCACAAGTAGAGACCAAGAACACCCACGGCACGGGATGCACCTTTTCCTCGGCTATCGCGGCTCATCTGGCCCTCGGCTTGGAGCCGCTTCCGGCGGTGCAAAAGGCCAAGGCCTACATTACCGGCGCTATAGCCAGCTCCCTTTCCCTGGGAAAGGGACACGGACCGGTGGATCATTTTTGGCGCATGGCGCAAAGCGCATAGCGCATGGCGAAGAGTGAAGAGCGCAAAGCGCATGCCGCGCAAAGACGGTGCTCGTATGTTGGATGTCAAGCTTCGGACATCGGAGCCCTGGGGCCACCGCGGGCCACCGCGGCTCTGCTTCTTTCCTCTGCGCTATGCGAAGTATGTAACCTCTAACCCCTGGCAAGCATTACCATGTCCTTACTCAAGAAAAATACACAGCTCAAAGAAATGGTCGGACGGCATCTGCAGCAGCTGGCGGTCTGGGAGCAGACCAAGGAAGAAACCCTCTGGCAGGGCATCGACACCGGCGGGATGGTCCTGCTTGGAAATCCGGCGCACACCAACTGCTACCCGACCATTGTCGGCCAGCCGGCCTCAGTCAAGGTGAACGCCAACATCGGAACCTCGCCCTTTCTCAACGATCCGGATCTGGAGTCCTCCAAGCTGCGGGCGGCGGAAGAGTCCGGGGCCCATACCGTAATGGACCTCTCCACCGGAGGGGATCTGGACCGGATCCGAACGAGGCTTCTCCAGGAAACCACCCTGCCCCTGGGCACTGTGCCTCTGTACGGCATTGCACAGCGCTACATCGAGAAGCAGTCCGATCCGGCCAGGATGAGCCCCACAGAGGTGAGCGAAGAGATCGCCAAGCAAGCGGAGCAAGGGGTGGATTTCATGACCCTGCACTGCGGGGTGACGAAGCGCGGCGTGGCCCTGGCCCGCGAAGGCCAGCGGCAGATGGGCATTGTATCCCGGGGCGGGGCCCTGCTGGCCAAGTGGATCGAGTACAACGGACAGGAAAGCCCGTTTTTGACCCAGTTCGAGACCATCCTGGGCATTTGCGCGGAGCACAATGTGGTCATCAGCCTGGGCGACGGCCTGCGCCCCGGGGCTGGAGCCGACGCCGGAGACGCAGCGCAGTGGGAGGAGGTGATCACCCTGGGGGAGCTGGCCCGGCAGGCCAGGGAAAAAGGCGTGCAGATAATGATCGAGGGGCCGGGCCATGTGCCGCTTCATCTGATACAGTCCCAGATCCAGGGCATCAAGAGGGCCTGCGATCAGGCGCCGCTCTATGTGCTCGGTCCGCTGACCACGGACATCGCGGCCGGATACGACCACATTGCCGGTGCCATCGGCGGATCCCTGGCTGCGTACTACGGAGCGGATTTTCTGTGCTATGTCACCCCGGCCGAGCATCTGACCCTGCCCAATGAAATCGATGTCTGGCAGGGGGTCAAGGCTTCGCTTCTGGCGGCCCATTCCGCCGAGGTTTCCTTGCAAAGGCCCTGGGCAATAAAGCGTAATGCCGCCATCTCCCAGGCCAGGTGCGAGCTGGATTGGGACAAGATGGCCCAGCACGGCCTGGACCCGGAGCTCATCCGCAAGCGCCGCGAGAGGTTCGCCTCTAAGGAGGAGTGCGCCATGTGCGGCGATTTCTGCGCGGTGAAGCTTTTCCGCTAATCACCGCAGCCAAAGGCTGCGCTGATATGTTGGCTTTTTTATTTCTGCTCGAACATTCCCGTCACTTCCGCCTGATCCAGAACCTTGCCCTCAATGGCCCGCTTGAAGTCATCCAGTCCGGCCCCGGTGTTTAGGTCCAGCTTTTCCGCATTGAGGGCATACACAGTGGTCACATAGGGATGCTGGCCGGTTCCCTTGGGAGGCTGCGGACCGCCATAGCCGACATTGCCGAAGGAGTTCTTCAGCTCCTTGCATTCCTGGGGCATGTTCTTGCCGGAGGCATCTTCCGGAAGCGAGGTCACCTCGGCAGGAATGTTGATCACCAGCCAGTGTATCCAGTTGTTGGCCACCGGATGGGGATCGATAATGGACAGGGCGAAGGATTTCGTGCCCTTTGGCACCTCGGACCACTGAACGGGTAAGGAGATGTTCTCCCCGCCCGCACCGGGCATGCAGTATTTGACCGGGATGCTGCCCTGGTCCTGGAAGGCGCTGGTGGAAACTTGCATAGCCTCACCTCCTTGTTGCGTTGCCAAGAGGATCGCAAGCGTACAGGCTGCGATCAGCCAGATGGTGGGAAAGCGTAATCCTTGTCCCATATCGAACGTCCTGATTGCTTTAGCTAAACCGTCTCGCTTCTGCTGCAAAGGGGCACGAAGTCGGTGCAGCCGGAGGCTGCACTCGTATGAAACTCGACTTTCCAACCCCTCACCCGGCACTCAGTTTGACTTCAACCTTCTTCCATTTGAGA
>CAZQPF010000049.1:0-23884 GCA_964595165.1 uncultured Desulfohalobiaceae bacterium | reverse complement strand
GCTTGCAGAGCTCGTGAGATTCCGGCTCATCCCGGGAGCAGGCTCATAAACTCCAGGCGTATCTTGTCCTGGGCTATCTTGATCCGTTTGAAGGCCTCTTTCAAGGCCTGCCTTTCGATGTTGGTCAGCTGCTTGGGGTCTATATCGTTGGAGGGAGCGTCCTTGGCATCTACAATGGCGCTGGCCTGGTGGGAAAGCCGCAGATGCATGAGGAAGCTGTAGGCGTACTGGATCTCCTCGAACTCCTGCGTCTTGAGGGCGCCAAGCTCGTGCATGGCGGAGATGCGGTCCAGGGTGTTGGTGCGGTTCATTTTCAGCTGCAGGCCATAGATGCGGGCGAAGTCCACGATCAATCGCATGGGCCCCTTGAGGTCCAGAACCTTTTTTTTGTTTTCCCGGGTCTGGAGAATGAAGTTCCCGAAGAAGTCCAGCGGGTGCTGCGAATAGAGGGCGTTCTGGGCCAGGTGCCTGAAAAAGGGCCCCCACTCCTCCAGGGATCGAAAGAGAAAGGAGCGCAGGGAGTCCACCAGATCTTGCTCTCCGTATCCCAGCCTAAAGTCGAAAAAGATGGATGCCTGCAGCAGGTCCTCTCCTTCGGCCTTGTGGATCCATTTGTTGAAGTACTCCTGCCACTGCTGCAGCGGCTGGCACCAGGCGGGATTCTTGGCCATGATGTCGAACTGGCAAAAGCTGTAGCCCACCTCGTTCAGCCAGGTGCAGACCTTCTGCCCCAAGCGTAGAAAGTAGTCCTGAACCTCCTTTCTTTCCCCGGCAGCCACGTCTTGGAAAACTATGGCGTTGTCCTGGTCCGTTTTCAGGGTCTGCTCCTTGCGGCCTTCACTGCCCAGTATGATGAAGGCGAAAGGAACCGGCGGGCTCCCCAGCTCCTGCAGGGCGAGCTCTATGAGCTTATAGAGCACGGTATCCGACATGGAGGTGATGAGGCTGTTCAGGTGCTCGGCCTTGGCTCCGCCGTCGATGAGCCGCTTAATGAGCCCGGGGAGCTTTTCCTGCTGGGATTTAAGCCCCGCAATGTCCTGAGCGTTGCGGACCCGATGCATCAGGAAGACCGGGGTCAGCCCCTGGGCCAGGAAGATGTCCTGCTCGGAAACGAGGCCGCAAAGACCGGTCTCATTGGTAACCCCAAGCTGCTTGATGCGGTGCTGCATCATGGTCAGCATTGCCTCGTAGAGCTGGGCCTGCTCATGTATGCTGATCAAGGGCGCGGTCATGATCTCCCGGACCGGACTGTGCGGCGAGCGTTCGGCCACGATGACCTTGTCCCGCAGGTCATGATCGGTGACTATTCCCAGCTCCCGGTCGAGCTCGTCGAAGATCAGCGCCGCGTCATGGCCCGAAGCGGTGATGGCCTGGGCAGCCTCGCGTATGCTCGTTTCCGGGCTGCAGGCGGCAAAGTTCCGGGAAGCGACGCTGCCCACCGGCCTGCCCAGCAGCAGGGACCCGCCGGAGCCGGCCTCCCTGGATCCGGACTTGCGGGTCAGATGTTCCACATAGGGCTGCTGGACCACCTTGGAGCTGAACCGATCGGCGAAGTAGCGCACGAACTCCTCGTACTTGGAGCAGAGCTCGAGAAAGATCTCCTTTTCCAGGTGCAGCAGAACCGCATCATCCAGGCAGCGGATGGTGCTCATGGAGACGCCGTTGTTGAACAGCAGGGAGAGCGCTCCGTAGATGTCCTGTTCTTGAAGCGTGGAGCGGCTTACTACCTCCCCCTCCTGGCTCATGGTCATCTCCAGCCGCCCCTGGTGGACGATGACGATGTGGGTGATGAGCGTCGTGTTCTGGACGAAGAGGGTCATTTTGCGGTGGTAGTGATTCGCCTCCAGGGAATCCACAATGAGCCGGCGGTCGGCTTCGGGGAGGATATGGAAAGGGGGCGTATCTGAGATGAAGGCCAGGAGATTGCTGTCCATGGCTAATCCGATTCAGACCCGGCGCTCTGGTCAAAGGGCATGAAGATCTCCACCTCGCCTCCAATGCCGCGCCTGGTCTTGGCCTGAGGGTATCTCTTTTTAAAGACATGCACCATCTTGATGTTTTCGCTGAGCACGGTGGCGGTGAAGGCTTGGTAGCCGTTCTCCTTGGCGATGGTTTCCAGGATTTGCAGCAGAAAGAATCCGATGCCCTGATCCTGGAACTCCTCTTTGACCACAAAGGCCACCTCGGCCACGCTCTCGCTTTCCTCGGACTTTGCATAGGATCCGATAGCCACGATCTCCTTGTGCTGTCTTTTGGGAAGCAGGCCGATGATGGTCATGTTTTTGCGATAGTCCACCGAGGCCCACTGCTTCTGCAGCATCTCCCTGGAAAAGACCTTGCGCTTCTGGAAAAAGCGGTAGTAGACCGTGGTTTCCTGCAGGGAGTAGAAGAAGTTCCGCGAAGCGAACTCGTCCGAGGGAAGGAGCGGCCTGAACTCCACGGTCCGCCGGTTGGGAAGGACGAGGTGGTACTTGTAGTTTTCCAGAAAAATGAGATCCTGCTTGGTCGGAGGAAGCTGATCAGGGAAAATGTAGTGGCGCTTCTTGGCCTCGTTGATGATCTCTTCCCGGAACTTGGGATGGGCGATTTGGGCCAGCTCCATGACCCGTTGATAGATGCCCTTGCCGTGCAGCTCGGCTATTCCGTACTCAGTGACCACGATATCCACGTCGCCCCGGGTGGTTGCCACTCCGGCCCCCTCGCTCAAATGGGGCACGATGCGCGATACCTTGCCGTTCTGGGCCGTGGAGGGCAGGGCAATAATGGAGAAGCCCCCCTTGGACATCTTGCTGCCGCGTATGAAGTCAACCTGGTCCCCGATGCCGCTGTAGAAGAGGTAGCCTTGGGAGTCGGTGCAGATCTGTCCGGTGAGGTCCACCTCCAGAGCCGAGCTGATGGAGATGAGGTTGTCGTTGCGGGCAATGACATTGGGATCGTTGACAAACTCCGAGGCCCGGAAGTAGAACATCGGATTGTTGTCCACAAAGTTGTACAGGTCCTCGGAGCCCATGCACAAGGAGGCCACCACCCGCCCCGGCAGGAAGTTCTTCTTTTTGTTGGTAATTACCTTGCCTTGGAGCAGGGGGAGAAAGCCGTCGGTGATGACCTGGGTGTGGATGCCCAGGTCCTGCTTGTTCTGCAGGTAGGGCAAAATGGCGTCCGGCAGGTGGCCGAACCCGACCTGCAGGGTGGCCCCGTCCTCGACCAGCTGATCCACATAGCCGGCAATGCGCTCCACAACCTCTTGGTTCTTGGTGGCCGGCAGGGCTTCCACCAACGGCTCATCATGCTCTACAATATAGTCGATGTCGTCCAGGTGAATGAAGCTGTCCCCCCAGGTTCTGGGCATGCGCGGGTTGATCTGGGCGATAATGGTCCGGGCGTTTTTCAGGCCGGAGAGCGTGATGTCCACCGAGATGCCCAGGCTGCAAAAGCCGTAGCGATCCGGGGGGCTCAGCTGAACCAGGGTCACGTCCAAGCCGATTTTTTGCGAGGCGAAGAGGTCCGGAATCTGGGACAGATAGGCCGGAAGATAGTCGAGCTTGCCTTCAAAGGCCGCCTGGCGCATGCGGCGGCTGATGAAGAACAGCTTCAGCGAGAAGCGGTTCAGGAAGGACTCGTCGTCAACGAACTCGGCAAAGGTGGAGGAGAGCATCTGGTAGACGACGATGTCCTGAATGCTGCGCTCCTGGACCATGGTTCGAATGAGATGCTGCGGCTCGCCGCAGCCGGTGCCGACGAACACCCGGCTGCCGTTTTTGATCTTCCTGACCGCTTCCTCGGCCGGGAGCAGCTTCGCAGGGCAGTAGGACTGAAGATCCATAGCAATTCCTTATGGGCGTCGATCGCGGTTGATGCCGGGAAAGAGGCGTCTGCAGGCAATACTTCCTGCAGACCCGGTGCTCAGAAGGGAAAGAGTTGCGACATCAGGGGCTTGTAAGATAAGGATACCCCAATATCTTGAGCAGCGTCAATGTATCAGGTTTCATCCCATGTCTACCGGGGAGGCTTTTTGCAGAGGGAAGCTGCGTCAGCTTAGGAGAGACCGATGAATGAAGGCATGCATTACGAAGGGCACTGCATCAGGCCGCCGAGTGAAGCGGAATCCATTCTCCTGCAGGTTACGGTGGGCTGTTCGCACAACAAGTGCACCTTTTGCGGATCCTACAAGGACAAAAGGTTCCGTATCAAGGACGAGGAGACAATACTCAGCGATATCCGCTACGCCGCCAAGCACATGCGCCATCTGGACAGGCTGTTTCTCATGGACGGCGATGCGCTCATCATTCCCCAGGAACGCCTGCTGCGGCTGCTGCAGACCATCACCTCCCACCTGCCTTGGCTGAAAAGAATCGGGACCTATGCAAACGCGAAGTCCATCCGAAAGAAGAGCCCGGAGGAGCTCCGCGAGCTGCGCGAGCACGGCCTCAGCATCGTCTATCTGGGCGTGGAGAGCGGCGACGACCAGGTCCTGCGGGCGGTAAGCAAAGGGACCGGCGCCGATGAGCTCAAGGAGGCGGGACAAAAGGTCAAGCAGGCTGGGATCCTCCTGTCGGTAACCGTGCTTTTGGGTATCGGGGGCAAGGAGCTCTCGCTGCAGCACGCCAGGGCTACTGGCGAGCTGTTGAGCGCCATGGACCCCGATTATGTCGGAGCGCTCACCGTGATGCTCATTCCGGGGACCCCCCTTTACGAAAGCTCCCAGAACGGCACCTTCCAGCTTCCGGACCAGCAGGGGATACTTCGGGAGCTGCGGGAGATGCTCAGCCATACTCAGCTCAGCCAGGGGCTGTTCATCTCCAATCATGCTTCCAACTATCTTCCCATCAAGGTCCGGTTTCCCCAGGACAAGACCGCCGGGCTGCAAACCATCGACGATGCGCTTCAGGGCGGGGTTCGGCTCAAGCCGGAGTGGATGCGCGCCCTGTAGAATTGTAGAATGCGTGTAAGTGAAATTGTTCACAAATCTGCTGGGCCTCAAAGCTCTGCAGTGGAAAAGGTCCTTTGGGCAAAGCAAAAGGGGAGGCCAGCCGGCGAGAGCCATCAGTCTCCCTTGCGGTGTCCAGCCGATCCCGGATAAGGGCCTTCCCCTGCGGACAGCCGCAAGCTGGCCTGTCTTTTGCGCCTTGCTTCCACCTGCATTTGTGCAATCCGGAGGGGTGTATCAACTTGTTTTTGCGATGAAAAAAGCTGCAAGGGGAAAAATGCTTTGACAGGCTCAGGGAAATAAGTTAAAGAGTTCCCAATTTGCAACAAATTTCACAAATTCCATGGAATGCTTCAGTAAAGGGGGGTCTGCATGATAGAGCTGAACATGACGCTGCTCATTCAATTGGTCAATTTTCTCATCCTCTTGGCCGTGCTCAACCTCATCATCTTCCGGCCCATTCGGGGCGTAATCAAGAAGCGGTCGGAGCGGATGGCCGCAGACCTGACCGAGATCGAGCAGTTCAACGAGCAGGCCAAGAACAAGATGGAAGACTACGAGGCCTCCCTGCAGAAGGCTCGGCAAGAAGGGACCGAGATTCGAAGCAGCTATAAGGAGGAGGGGCTTCAGGAAGAAAAGAAGATAGTGGGGCAGGCCAAAGAAGAGGCTTCCCAGGAGCTCGAACAAGCCAGGAGCGAGCTGAGCCAGCAGGCGGAGAAGGCCCAAAAGAACCTCCACAAGCAGGTGGACAAATACGCCAAACTCGTTGCGGACAAAATCTTGGCTTAATCTCAACGAAGGAGGGTGCGTCTTGAGACGGCTGATAACAATTTCTTCGATTCTCGTTTTCATGGGCCTTGCAGCCGGCGGGGCCTTTGCCGCCGAGGGGGGAGGCGGACATTCGGCCGCTGCTGCCTGGATGGATTTCGTCTGGCGCTGTGTCAACTTCGTGCTTTTTGTGGGGATCATTTGGTATGTGGCCGGAAATCGGATGAAGGAGTTCTTCTCCGGCCGGCGGGACCAGATCGAGTCCGAGCTTCAGGATCTCCAGACCCGCAAAGAGGAAGCGGATAAAAAGCTCAAGCAGGTGGAGGGCAGCATTGCCAATCTGAACCAGGAGCGAGAGGAAATTCTCGACCAGGCCAGGCAACAAGGCGAGGCGCTGCGCCAATCCATCATCTCCAAGGCCCACGAGGAGGCCGAGCAGATCAAGAAGCAGGCCCAGGCCAAGGCCTCCCAGGAGCTGGAGCAGGAGGTCCAACGGCTGAAAGCGGAAATGGCGGATCGGATCATCGAGTCCGCGGAAAAGAAGATCGTCTCCCGGCTGGGTAAGAAGGAGCAGGAGAAGCTGGTTGACAACTATCTAACAAAGGTGGTGCTCAATTGAGACAGCAGGTCATAGCCAAACGGTACGCCAGGGCGTTGTTCTCGATCGGTCGTGAGCAGGGTGGCGAGGCGCACAAGACCTTCGGTCAGGAGCTGGCTGGCTTGGCCGAAGTTCTTGAGGGAGAACCCAGGCTGCTGCGCGTCTTCAAAAATCCGGTCATTCGTACCCAGGACAAGAAAAAGCTGGTGCTCACCATACTGGACAACCTCGAGGTGAGCCAGATGGTGAAAAACTTCTGTCTCTTCTTGGCCGACAAGAACCGCTTGTGGAACTTTCCCGAGATTCAGCAGTACTTCAATAAGCTGCTCGATCTCGATGAAGGCATCATGCGCGGCAAGCTGGTCACCGCCATTGATCTGACCAAGACGAAGCAGGACAAGATCAAGAAGGATCTGGAGAGCAAGATATCCGGCACCCTGGTGCTGGATTATGAGAAAGATAAGGCCATTTTGGGTGGATTGGTGCTCAAGGTTGGGGACAAGGTCTACGATGCCAGCCTCAAGGCCCAATTGGAGTTGATGAAAGAAAACATCAAAAGGGGTGTCTAGGCTATGCAAATAAAAGCGGAAGAAATCAGCCAGATTATTGAGGACCAGATAAAGAACTACGAACAAAAGATGGAGATGACCGAAACCGGCGTGGTCCTCTCAGTCGGCGACGGCATCGCAAGGGTCTACGGCGTGGAGAACGTCATGGCCATGGAGCTCCTGGAGTTTCCCGGCAACGTCTACGGCATTGCCCTCAACCTGGAGGAGGACAGCGTGGGCTGCGCCCTGCTGGGTGAAGACACCCACATCAACGAAGGCGATACCGTCAAGCGAACCGGGGCGGTTTTCTCCGTGCCGGTGGGAGACGCAGTCACCGGCCGGGTTATCGACCCGGTGGGCAACCCCCTGGACGGACAGGGGTCCATTTCCATGGACGAAACCCGGCGGGTGGAGATCAAGGCTCCGGGTATCGTAGCCCGGCAGCCGGTGAAGGAGTCCATGTACACCGGGCTGAAGTCCATCGACGCCATGACGCCCATTGGCCGGGGTCAGCGAGAGCTCATTATCGGCGACCGTCAGATCGGCAAGACGGCCATCGCCATCGATTCCATCATCGCCCAGAAGAACAGCGACGTGTACTGCTTCTACGTAGCCATTGGGCAGAAGAAATCCACTGTGGCAGTTGTCGCGGATACCCTGCGCCGCCACGGGGCCATGGATTATACCACCATCATTTCCGCCACCGCCGCCGAGCCCGCGGCCCTGCAGTTCATTGCGGCCTACGCCGGATGCACCATGGCCGAGCATTTCCGCGATAACGGCAAGCACGCGCTCATCATTTACGACGACCTCTCCAAGCAGGCAGTGGCCTACAGGCAGATGTCCCTCCTGCTGCGCCGCCCTCCCGGACGCGAGGCCTATCCCGGCGACATTTTCTACCTCCACTCCCGCCTTCTGGAGCGGGCCGCCAAGTACAGCGACGAGCACGGCGGCGGATCGCTGACCGCTCTGCCGATCATCGAGACCCAGGCCGGTGACGTTTCGGCCTACATTCCGACCAACGTGATCTCCATTACCGACGGCCAGGTCTACCTGGAGCCGGACCTGTTCAACGCCGGCTTTCGTCCGGCCATCAACGTGGGCCTCTCCGTGTCCCGGGTTGGCGGTAGCGCTCAGGTCAAGGCCATGAAGAAGGTGGCCGGCACTCTGCGCCTGGACCTGGCCCAGTACCGGGAGCTGGCCGCTTTTGCCCAGTTCGGCTCCGAGCTGGACAAGGCCACTCTGGAGAAGCTGGAACGGGGCAAGCGGATGATGGAGCTTCTCAAGCAGGATCAATATAAGCCCATGCCCATGGAAGAAGAGGTTGTGGTGCTCTATGCCGGTACCAGAGGGTTCATGGACGACATCCCGGTGGAGAGCGTGCGCAAGTTCGAGGGGGAATACCTCGAGTTCGTCCGCAACAACAAGCCTGAGATCCTGGAGGAGCTCAAGGAGAAGAAGGATCTGGACGACGAGGCCGAGAAGAAGCTCAAGGCAGCGGTTGAAGAGTTCAAGAAAGGATTTCAGGCCTAACAGAAAAGGGGATCGTTCATGGCATCCTTAAAGGACGTCAAGCATAAGATTGCTTCGGTCCAGAAGACGAAGCAGATAACGCGGGCGATGAACATGGTGGCTTCGGCCAAGCTCCGCAAGGCGCAGGCCCGGATCGAGCGGTTCCGGCCCTATGCGGAGAAGTTCTACGATCTGCTCGGCGACTTGGCCGGAGGAGTGGATACCAGCGTGCATCCGCTTCTGGAGCCCAGGGAAGAGATCAACAACGTGGGCATTATGCTTATAACCTCGGAGCGGGGTCTGTGCGGAGCATTTAATGCCAATATCATTCAGCGGGCTTTTCAGCTCGGTAAGGACAAGAAGCAGCAAGGCAAGGCGGTCAAGTTCTACTGCGTGGGCAAGAAAGGCCGCGATCAAGTGCGCAAGCGCGAGGAGTTCGAGCTTGTCAAGGGCCATACCGGCGTCATGGACAGCTTTGATTTCAGTCTGGCCAACAAGCTGGGCGTGGAAATCATTCATGCCTTTCAAGAGCACGAGCTTGACGAAGTTCACCTGGTGTACGGGCGTTTCGAAAGCGTGGCCCGTCAGGTGCCCTACGCCCTGCAGATCCTTCCCGTCACCCAGGAGGAGGTGACAGAGGAGGGAGCCGAAGCAGGGACCAGCGCAGAGTACACCTATGAGCCTTCGGTGGAAGGCATTTTGTCCGAATTGTTGCCGCGATTCGTCAAGGTGCAGATCTACCGGGGCATGTTGGAAACATCGGCTAGTGAGCATGCAGCGCGCATGGCTGCAATGGACAACGCGTCTCAGAACTGCGACGACATGATCCACAGGCTTACCTTGGCCTACAACAAGGCGAGGCAGGCAGCTATTACAGCTGAGCTCTTGGATATTGTCGGTGGTGCTGAAGCACTCAAAGGATAAAAGGGGGCCAAGTAATGAGTGAAAACGTAGGCAAAATCGTGCAAGTCATCGGGGCTACAGCTGACGTCGAGTTCCCCGAAGGGCAATTGCCCAACATTCTCAACGCCATTCGCGTCAAGGATCCCAACCGATCCCAGGAAGAAGAGCTCATAGTGGAGGTGGCGCAGCAGCTCGGCGACAACGTGGTTCGCTGCGTTGCCATGGACAGCACCGACGGCCTGGTTCGCGGCATGGAGGCCGTGGACACTGGACAGCCCATTGCTGTTCCCGTAGGCCAGCCGTCCCTGGGGCGGATCATGAATGTGGTCGGCCGTCCGGTGGATGAGCTGGGGCCCATTGAGTCCAAGAATATCTGGCCCATTCATCGACCGGCTCCGTCCTTTACCGATCAGAACACCGCTGTGGAGCTGCTGGAAACCGGAGTCAAGGTTATCGACCTCATGATTCCCTTCCCCAAGGGCGGCAAGATGGGCCTCTTCGGCGGCGCCGGCGTGGGCAAGACGGTTATCCTCATGGAGATGATCAACAACATCGCCAAGCAGCACGGCGGCAAATCCGTGTTTGCCGGCGTCGGAGAGCGCACCCGCGAAGGCAACGACCTCTATCTGGAAATGAAGGAAGCCGGAGTGCTCCCCAACGCCGCCCTGGTTTACGGGCAGATGAACGAGCCCCCCGGAGCCAGAGCTCGAGTTGCTCTCTCCGCCTTGACCACGGCGGAGTACTTCCGCGACGAGGACGGGGAAGACGTGTTGCTGTTCATTGACAACATCTTCCGCTTCACCCAGGCCAACATGGAGGTCTCGGCTCTGCTGGGACGCATGCCTTCGGCCGTGGGTTATCAGCCGACCCTGGGCACGGACCTGGGCGAGCTCGAGGAACGGATCACCTCCACGAACAAGGGCTCCATTACCTCGGTTCAGGCCATCTACGTTCCTGCGGACGACCTCACCGACCCGGCTCCGGCCACGACCTTCTCGCACTTGGACGGAACTTTGGTTCTTTCCAGGCAGATCGCAGAGCTGGGCATTTATCCGGCTGTGGATCCTCTGGATTCCACTTCCCGGATTCTGGATCCCAATATTCTGGGCAGCGATCATTACAATACGGCTCGAGAGGTGCAGCAGATTCTGCAGCGCTACAAGGATCTGCAGGACATCATCGCTATTCTCGGCATGGAAGAGCTTTCGGACGAGGACAAGCTCACCGTTTCCCGGGCCCGCAAGATTCAGCGCTTCCTCTCCCAGCCCTTCCATGTGGCCGAGCAGTTCACCGGAACCCCCGGGGCATATGTCAAAACAGAGGACACCATCCGCGGCTTCAAGGAGATCATCGACGGCAAGCACGACGACCTCCCAGAAGGCGCCTTCTACATGGTGGGCACGATCGAAGAGGCCAGGGAAAAGGCCAACCAGTAGATCCAACACTTAGCGATGAACTCGGGAAGGGACTATGGCTAATACGCTTAATCTGGAAATCGTCACCCCGGACCAGAAGGTACTCAGCGACGATGTCGAGTATGTAGGCATACCCGGTATAGCCGGTCAATTCGGTGTCTTGCGGAACCACATCCCCTTTTTGTCCGCCTTGGCCATTGGCTCGCTGTACTATCGCAAAGAAGGAAGAAACCGCTACATCTTCCTCTCAGGCGGGTTTGCCGAGGTTTCTCCGGATTCCGTTTCCATACTGGCCGAGAGCGCGGAAAAGGCCGAGGATATCGATATCACCAGGGCCCAGAAGGCAAAAGAGCGGGCTGAGGAACGTCTGCGCCAGGCCAAGGAGAATATCGACTACACTCGGGCTAAAGCCGCTCTCATGCGGGCTATCGAACGGATCTCCACCAAGGAAAAGCAATCCTGATAGAATCGGTTCCCTGAACGAATCAAGTACCGGCTGCGGCCATCTTCTCTCTGCTGCTGAGCAAGGGAGACAACCGCCGCGTATTTCAGATTCGCTCCTCGACAAAAGCAGGCCTTCGGGTCTGCTTTTTTTTTGCCGCCGCGAGTTTCCAGGGAGGATGGGCAAATCGTTCCTTGATTCAAAGCCGCAATGTGCATATACTCCCAACGGAGAACAAGAAATCGTCTTGAGTTCAAAAGGTTATGATCTCCGAGCCAACAGCCATGCCTACTGAAAATGGAAAACGCCTCGGGGCCCTTGTTCTGGCTGCCGGCAAGGGAACCCGGATGCAATCGGAGCGTCCCAAGGTTCTGCAGTCCATGCTGGGAGAGCCGATGCTGTGGTTCACCTTTCAGGCGCTTTTGCCTGTGGTCTCCAGTGATGCTTTGTGGACCGTGGTGGGGCACGGCAGCCAAGAGGTGGAAGCTCTTTTCCCCGAGCTTGCGCCTCGCTTCGTTCTCCAGAAGGAGCAGCTGGGCACCGGTCATGCCCTGCAGTGCGCCTGTCCCAGGCTTTTGGAGAACAAGGTCTCGCTGTGCCTCATTGTTAACGGAGACGCTCCCCTGTTGACCCCGAAGTCCCTGCAATCCCTGGTGCAAACCGCAGCTGGGTCCCAGGCGGAGCTTACCTTCTTGAGCCTGGAGCTGGAGGACCCTTCCGGCTACGGCCGGGTTGTCCGCGATGCGCAAGGCAGGGTTCGGGGCATAGTCGAGGACAAGGACATCTCCGAGGAACGGGTGCGGGCCATTCGTGAAGTGAACGCCGGGATATACTGCCTGAACCTCGAGGCGGCAAGGCCCTATCTGCAGCGGCTGTCCAACGACAATAGGCAAGGGGAGTACTATCTGCCCCAGCTCATTGATCTGCTTCTGGAAGACGGAGTCGGGGTGGAGACGGTCTGCCACGGACATAGCCCGGAGTTTCTGGGCATCAATACCCCGAAGGATCTGGTTCATTGCGAGGGCCTCCTGCAGAAGCGCATCCTGGATGGGCTTCTGGAGCAAGGGGTTATCATCCGCAATCCGGAGCAGGTGAGAATCGGACCCAAGGTTCGGATTCAGCCAGGCGCAGACCTCACCGGCCCGCTGGAGATGTACGGCGACTGTCGGATAGCCGGCGGCTGCTGCATCGAATCCCACGTCTGGATGCGCGATGCAGTAGTGGAGTCTTCCTGCCGCATTCGATCCTTTTCCCATCTGGAAGAGGTGCATCTCGGCGAGGCGGTGCAGGTCGGGCCGTACGCACGCATTCGACCGGGAACGGAGCTCCGGGACGGCTCCAGGGTGGGTAACTTCGTGGAGATCAAGAAGTCGGTGATCGGGGAGGAGAGCAAGGTCAACCATTTGACCTACATCGGAGATACACGTATTGGTCGGGAGACCAACGTGGGAGCCGGAACCATCACCTGTAACTACGACGGCCGCCGCAAGCACCAGACGGTGATAGGCGACAGGGTATTCATCGGCAGCAACACCGCGCTGGTAGCTCCGGTGAACCTCGGCGATGCCAGCCTTGTCGGAGCCGGATCCACCATCACCAAGGACGTTCCCTCCGGCTCGCTGGCCGTGGGGCGCGGCAAACAGAAAAACCTGGATCGCAAAAAGGTGAGCCCCAAGGATAGGTAATGGATATCCTCGATGCCCTGGAACAGAAAATCGACGGCCTTGTGGAAAAGATACAGCGTCTGGAGGCCGAAAACCAAAGCTTGAAGAACAGCCTGGATCAGGAAAAGCAAAACCGGGAGCAGGTTTTAAAAAGGCTGGATCAGCTCTTGCAAAAAATTCAAGAGGCGGATATTGAATAGGTAATGCCGAGCTACAATCTGTCCATTTTGGGGCAAGAGATCTCTTTTCGAGCCGATGTGGAAGAATCTCGCATCCGGGAAGCGGAGCAGCTCATAAGGCAAAAGTTCGACAGACTCAATACATACGGGACTCGGATGAGCAATGAGAAGCTGCTCATCCTTGTGGCCTTAAGTTTGGCTGATGATTATCTACAAACGAACCAGAAGCTTCTCGATCAGAACACCAAGATTCGAGATGTACTGGAAAAAATAGATCGACATGGAGTGGACTCTTCCGAGTAAAGATTTCCCTGGGGATTGCGTGATTGCTGTGACCATTTTTGAGCCAACATCTCAAAAGCAAGGGAGCCGCTTCCTGTAACCTGTTGAGCATGCCCGGTCAGACCGGGAAGCCTGATGGTTACCAGCGGCACCCACCTGGTTGAACCAGGTTCAAAGTGGCCTGCAACACGGATCCCCGGGGGTTCACTATTCCTTAATCGAGATAGAAATCATTACCAGCCTTCTTTAACTTAAGGCCCTTTCCTTCGGCCGGTCTGGAGCGAACCTTCCTTTGCGGCGGCGAACCCAGAGCTGTTTTGGGTTCCAACGCCGATCCTCGTTTTCCGCTTCCCACCATTTGCTTCGATGTGCCCCAATGCGGCGTCCAGGGAGCTGATTGTGCCCTCGGTGACATTGGTTGCCTCTGGATATTGGGAAATGCAGATCGATACCCTCTGCTGAAGTTAGCCTCGATACAAGGAGTAGAAGATTATGGATATGCTACTAGTTGCCCTCGTGGCGCTTGCCGTGGGAGGCGGCGCCGGTTATGTGCTGAACAAGGCCCTGTCTGAGAAGAAGCTCAAGGATGCCGGGGACCGGGCGGACCAGATCCTGGAAGATGCCCAAAAGGAGGCTGAGGCCAGGAAAAAGGAGTATCTCCTTCAGGCCCGGGATGAGATCTACCAGCAAAAGAAGGAGATGGAGGAGGAGTTCAAGGAGCGGGAAAACAGCCTGAAAAAGCAGGAATCCCGGCTGCAGAAAAAGGAAGAGCGTCTGGACAGCAAGCAGGAAAAGACGGCCCAGAAGGAAAGCGAGCTCGTGGAATGGGAAAAGCGCCTCTCCAACAAGGAGCGCGAGCTCGAGGAAAAGGATCAGCAGTCCGAGAACCTGCTGCACCAGCAGGAGCAGAAGCTGCAGGAGATCTCGGGGCTGACTGCCGAGGAGGCCAGACGACAGCTGCTGGAGGACATAGAGAGCAAGACGAAGCACGAAGCGGCCCGGATGATCCGGCAGATCGAGACCGAGGCCAGGGAGAACGCCGACCGCAAGGCCAAGGAGATCTTGGCCACCGCAATCCAGCGCTATGCCGGAGAGTATATCTCCGATCAGTCGGTGACCGCGGTGGAGCTGCCCAGCGAGGAGATGAAAGGGCGGATCATAGGCCGCGAAGGCCGGAACATCCGCTCCCTGGAGGCGGCCACCGGCGTGGACCTCATTATCGACGACACCCCGGAAACGGTCATTTTATCGGCTTACAGCCCGCTTCGCCGGGAGAAGGCCAAGCAGGTACTGGAGCGCCTTATCACCGACGGCCGGATTCATCCGGCCCGCATCGAGGACATCGTGCAGAAGGTGGACAAGGAGATGGAGGTCAAGCTCAGGGAAATGGGCGAGCAGGCAACCTTCGACGTAGGGGTGCACGGGATTAACCCGGAGCTCATCCGTCTCTTGGGCCACCTGTACTACCGAACGAGCTTTTCCCAGAACGTGCTGCACCATTCCCTGGAGGTGGCCTTTTTGTGCGGCATCATGGCCGCAGAGCTGCAGATGGATGTCAAGAAAGCCAAGCGGGCCGGGCTGCTTCACGATATCGGCAAGGCCGTGGATCAGGAGATGGAAGGGCCGCACGCCATCATTGGGTCCGATCTGGCCAAGAAGTACGGTGAGTCCAAGGATATCATCCATGCCATAGCCGCACACCACGAGGACACACAGCCGCAGTCCATTCTGGCCATCCTGGTGCAGGCCGCGGACAGCCTTTCCGGGGCACGGCCGGGAGCCCGAAAGGAGCTTCTGGAAAACTACGTCAAGCGCTTGGAAGAGCTGGAGAACGTGGCCACGGCCTACGACGGCGTGAACAAGGCCTACGCCATTCAAGCCGGGCGGGAGCTCCGGGTCATGGTCGACGTGGACCGGGTGGACGAAGATCAGACCTACCTGCTCTGCAAGGACATTGCCCATTCCGTGGAGGAGCACCTGACCTATCCCGGGCAGATCAAGGTGACCTGCATTCGGGAGCGTAGGGCAGTGGAGTACGCCAAATAAAGCATCTCGCAAAGGGTCCCCTTTGCGAGATGCTTTATTAAGGCAGAGAAAGAGGAGCGGATTGGATGCGCATTCTTTTTCTGGGGGACATTATGGGGCGGCCGGGGCGGATAGCTGCCTTGGCCAGTATCAGCCGTCTCAAGAGCGAGCTGGAGCTGGACGGAGTGCTGGCCAATGTGGAGAACGTCTCCGGCGGCATAGGGCTCACGCCCAAGAATGCGCTTGAGCTTAGAGAAGCCGGACTGGACGCCATGACCTCCGGCAACCACATCTGGAAGCACAAGGAGATCCTGCCCTTTATCCAGGAGACCCCCTGGCTGCTTCGACCGGCCAACTATCCGCCGGGCACGCCGGGCATGGGATGGGGAGTCTATGATCTGGGGAGGCTGAAAATCGGGGTCCTCAATCTGCAGGGCAGGGTGTTCATGCGCCAGCTGGACTGCCCCTTCCAGGCTGCGGACCGGCTGGTTGAGGCCATTTCAAGACAGACGCGCCATATCCTTGTGGACTTTCACGCCGAGGCCACCTCGGAGAAAAAGGCGCTCCTCTATTATCTTGACGGCAAGGTGAGCGCTGTTTTAGGCAGCCATACCCATGTGCAGACCAACGATGCCCAGATAACCGAGTCCGGGACCGGCTTCATCTCCGATGTGGGCATGTCCGGGCCGCACGATTCGGTGATCGGGATGGATCCGGAGGCCATGCTGGACGGCTTTTTGCGGCAGCTGCCGCACCAGTTCAGCGTGGCCAAGGGGCCGGTCCGGCTGGAGGGCGCTTTGCTGGAGCTCGATCCCGGCAGCGGCAAAACGCGGAGCATGCAAGCCTGGCAGGAAGCGGGCCATTTTACGTGAGCGCCTGGGGACCAGGAGAGCGGCAAAGGCTTACCTTATGCCGGAGCGGTACAACTCTTTCGCATCATACCAACGCAATGAGCAGGAATGATGAGAGGATGGCCGGAGCCATAAGAAAAAGACGTCCCCAGGGAGGACCCTGGGAACGAAGAAATGAAACATTTGCGGCCAGAAACAGAATATTAAGGTGAAAGCGATATGACGGACCTGCAGTACAGCCTGGAGCTCATTCGACGCGGCAGCGAGGAGATCATCGAGGAGGAGGAGCTGCTGGCCAAGCTGAAGAAGGAGAGGCCGCTGCGGATCAAGGCCGGTTTCGATCCCACAGCGCCGGATCTGCACCTCGGCCACACGGTGCTCATTCAGAAGCTGAAGCATTTTCAGCAGCTCGGACACCAGATCCTGTTCCTCATCGGGGACTTCACCGGCATGATCGGGGATCCGAGCGGCAAATCCGAGACGCGCAAGGCGCTCACCCGGGAGGAGGTGGTGCAGAATGCCGAGACCTACAAGCGGCAGATCTTCACCATGCTCGATCCGGACAAGACAGAGATCATGTTCAACTCCAGCTGGATGAGCGCCTTCACCGCCTACGACTTCGTGCAGCTCTGCTCCCGCTACACCGTGGCCCGGATGCTGGAGCGGGACGACTTCCACAAGCGGTTCACCGAGAACCGCTCCATCTCGGTTCACGAGTTCCTGTACCCCCTCATCCAGGGCTACGACTCCATCGAGATGCGGGCCGACGTGGAGCTCGGGGGAACGGATCAGAAGTTCAACCTCCTCGTGGGCCGCACCCTGCAGCGCCAGGAGGGGCAGGAGCCGCAGGTGATCCTCACCATGCCCATCCTGGAAGGGCTGGACGGGGTACAGAAGATGAGCAAGTCCCTGGGCAACTACGTGGCCATCGAGGAGCCGGCCGGGGACATGTTCGGCAAGCTCATGTCCATCTCCGACGAGCTCATGTACCGCTACTTCGAGCTCCTCTCGGACAAGACCCTGCAGGAGATCGAGGCTTTGAAGTCCAAGGTGGAGCAGGGCACGCTCCATCCCAAGTCGGTCAAGGAGGAGCTCGCCCTGGAGATCACTGCCCGGTTCCAGGGGCAGCAGGCGGCCAGGCAGGCGCGGGACGAGTTCAACCGGGTGTTCTCCCGGCATGAGATTCCGGAGGACGCTCCCGAGCTCGAGCTGTCCACCGAGGACTCCTCGGCAGTGGCAGACGTTGTGCTTCGGGCCGGGCTCTGCGACTCCAAGGGCGAGATCAAGCGGCTGTGCAAGCAGAACGCGGTCTCTGTGGACGACCATAAGGTGCAGGACCCGAGCTACCGGCTCGAGGCAGGGGAACACGTGCTGCGCATCGGCAAGCGGAGGTTTCTGAAGGTAAAATGCTGAAAACGGGGGGCGGAGAGGCCGCCCGTTTTCAGCATTTTAAAAAGGGTAAGCGAGGCGTCAGCGCATCCTCCGGCTGCGCTGACTTATTGGTAATTTATTGAAGAAAAAGAAAATTAATACTTTTTAACAGTTTATTGACCCGGCACTCAGTTTGCCCAGTCTCAGTTCGAGCTTGAATAAGAGCTGCTGCTCAGGTGTATATCACCTATTGCAAGAAGGTGGCATTCAAACTGAGTGCCGGGTTGATCAAGGAAGAGACTCCCTCTGAGCTGCTCCCCTTCACAAGGGGAGCTCCCGGCACTCAGCTTCGTAGTCAGTTGCTGAAGCTTTTGTCATAGACCTGTATGTGCTTCCAGGCACATCCTGAGATCATTTTATATCAGCTGAGTGCCGGGTGAGGGGTTGGAATCGGGAGTTTCATGCGAGAGGAGAGGTGATTTGATCGCTAGGCTCACCACCTTTGCCCGGATGGTCAAGCTGGAGCACTCGGTTTTCGCGCTGCCCTTCGCCTACATCGGCCTGTTCCTCGCCTCTGAGGGAAAGCCGGGCTGGTCCGTGTTTCTGCTGCTCACCCTGGCCATGGTGGCGGTGCGCACCTTCGCCATGGGCGCCAACCGGCTCCTGGATCTGGACATCGATAGGCAGAACCCGAGAACCCAGACCAGGCCGCTGGTCACCGGGGAGATCTCCTTTGGCCACACCCTGGCCTTTACCTTTGCTTCCGCCGCCATCTTCGTGCTCGCCTGCAGCGGCCTGAATCAGCTCTGCCTGATCCTCAGCCCCCTGGCCCTTATCTGGGCCGGATTGTACAGCCTGAGCAAGCGGTTTACCTGGCTGTCCCACTTCTGGCTCGGCTCGGTGCTCGGCCTGGCCCCCATCGGCGGCTGGCTGGCCTATGATCCAGTTTTCACCCTCCCGGCCGTTCTTTTTTTCCTGGGGGTCACCTTCTGGGTGGCCGGCTTCGACATCCTCTACGCCTGCCAGGATACGAGCTTCGATGCGCAGGCCGGCCTGCACTCCATCCCCTCGCGCTTCGGCTTGGTGGAGGCCATGCACCTGTCCTCGTTCTGTCACGTCAATGCCGGGCTTTTCTTTGGGCTGGCGGGCTGGTCGGCAGGGTTAGGGGCTGTTTATGGGCTGTGCTGGCTGCTTATGGCCGGGATCTTATTCTGGGAGCACCTGATGGTGGGGCCGGATAATCTGGAGCGGCTGGATACGGCGTTCTTTACGCTGAATGGGGTGGTGTCGGTGTTGTTGTTTGGGGGGGTGGTTTGGGAGATGTTGTTACATTGAGATATAATAGCTTAAGAGAGTAGTCCGTGTAGTTTTCCGAACTACTCTCTTTATTTTAACTTTTAATGTTATGTGGCATCGCAATCTACATCTGTTGAATCTCCAACATCTGACAGTCCACATTCAACAGTATATCCGTCTACAGCACCATCTCCAGAAGTTTGATTTCCAGCACCAGCGCTAAATTCTACAGTACCGTCAGTTCCATTTAGATCTAATGTTTGTGTCCAACCATCTGCAATAGTACAGTCATAGGAATCTGTTCCATTATCTGCAAACTGAGCAGCCAAAGTTGTGACACATGTACTCAAATTTGCTTCTGCCTTTGAAGCAACTGCACTTCTTTTATACTGCGTATACTGCGGAATGGCGATCGCTGCCAGAATGCCGATAATGGCCACCACGATCAACAGCTCGACGAGCGTAAAACCTTGCTGATTCTTCTTGACTTGCATCATGATCATTTCCTCCTCAATTGATTTAAAAGGTGTGTTGTAGGTTGCTCTCTTTCAATCAAATTCCATGCCAAGCTGCATTCCCCATTGTTGAGCCTTTGAAGCGATTTGAGTTGTTATAAGGCGTCAATTTTTGTCAAGCTCAATGACATGAATTTATAACTTATTGATATGAATAGCGGAAAGACCGGAATGAAGCCTGGACCGGGAACCAGGTTGCTTGCTTTGATCCCCGGCGGCCTCGTTTTGCTTCTCAGCCTCCCGCTGCTCGGCGCTCTCGTAGCTGGATCGGACGTTTCCCAGTACTTCCATTTTCCGCCGCAGGCCCATACCGATCATCCCGGCTTTTCCTGGCCCGTATTCCTGGGCTTGGCGGTTGTTTTAGGCCTCGTCCTGCTTCCATTTTTTGTCCGGGGCCTTACATATTTTCTCTCTGGCAAAGCGGGGCGGAGCAAGCCGAAGCGGCCTTTTCCCTGGTGGGGCTGGGCGGGTGTGCTCCTGACCCTGGCGGCCTGGTTTCTGGCCTGGACGCGGCTGGAATGGTTCGAGCCGTGGCAGCGGTTTACCTACACGCCTCTCTGGCTGGGCTATATCCTGAGCCTCAACGCCCTCACCTACCGCAGAAGCGCCAGCTGCATGCTCCTGCATCGACCGGTCTACTTCCTGCTCCTCTTTCCGGCCAGCAGCCTGTTCTGGTGGTTCTTTGAATACCTGAACCGATTTGTCTATAATTGGCACTATATTGAAGTGCAGCACTTCAGCTCCTTGGAATACGCGGCTTTCGCCAGCATCGCCTTTGCCACCGTCCTGCCGGCCGTGCTCGGGACCAGGGATTTTCTGCTCACCTTCTCCTTGTGGAAGAGGGCTTACGGCAACTTTCTCTGCCTCCGGGCTCCCCGACCCAAGCTGCTGGCCGCAGGGGTGCTCCTGCTGTCCGCAGCCGGCCTGTTTTTGCTGGGCATGTACCCCAATTATCTCTTTCCGCTGCTCTGGGTTTCGCCGCTTCTGATCATCCTTTCCCTGCTCGCGCTTCGCGGGGAGCCGCATATCCTGAGCCCGATCAAGCAGGGGGACTGGAGCCATGTGCTGGCTGCGGCTGCAGCAGCGCTTATCTGCGGCTTTTTCTGGGAGATGTGGAATTTCTACAGCCTGGCCAAATGGAAGTACAGCATCCCGTTCGTGCATGGCTTTCCGGTCTTTGAAATGCCGCTGCTGGGGTATGCCGGCTACTTGCCCTTTGGGCTGGAATGCGCTGTAATAGGGGATCTGCTTGCCAGAATCCTTAAGGAGCAGCCAAGCCGAAGACTTGGCTGATATATTGGGCTTTACAGGATCGACTCGGAAAATGTCTGCGCTGCAGGGATTAAGGACAGCGGGCCAGCTTGCTTGCGGCCTTATGCTGGCCAGCGCCTTGCTTTTGGGTGAGCCAAATGCAGGCAGGGGCGAGGCCGGCATCAAGGCACCCGAAGGCGAGGTCTTGTACCAGGGAGCGCTTCGAAGCCGGGTTGTCGAGGCCTTGGGACAGCCCTTGCGCAGCCGCCTCACAAAGGAAGGCGGGCGCATCGACGTCTATCCCTTGGGCCAAGAGGCTGGGGACACTAGAGAAAAGGGGAAACCCAAGCCGCACGGCCTGATGGAGATCCTGACCTTCGGATTGTGGAGTGCCGTGGAGAAACCTCTGGAGCAGGCGCTTCAAGGCAGAGGCAAGCGGCTGATCATCGAGTACGGCCCGGATAACCGGGTGCGATCCTTTCGCACCACAGGGCAAGGAAGCGAGCACAACAGGTGAGCCCTCAAGAAGAATAGAAGACAGGTCTCATCCTGGCACTTTGGCATATCTCAAATAAGAACCCTCCCCTGACCCCTCCCTCCCGCCTGGAAGACAGGCGGCAAGGAGGGGAGCCGGAGAAGGGCTTTTCCTGATATGCAACGATTTATATTTGACAGCTCAGAAGCTTATCAACCAACAATAGAACGAGCCTTCAGCCTGCGGCGGTCCACCGCCGCAGGCTGAAGGTTCGTTCTGGAGGGAATATGCACCAGGATCAGATCGGGCAGAGGCAGCTGGCCAAAGCAAGGGCCCATCCCTTGAATGCGCATTGCCGAAAGCTCCTGGAAAGTGCCGGCCAGGAGGTCCTGCCCACCACGGTGGGAGGGCCGGAGCTTATGGAATGGACCCTGCAGCAATCTGAGGGCTTGGGCGAAGAGGAAAGAATGCAGATCGCCCCTATTGTGGAGATTATCCTGGATAAGCCCACCATGGCCAACCGCCTCCTGCTCGGGGAGGAGCAGGGCAAGGGGGAAGACCCCTGGATACAGTCCTTCCTGCAGGAAAGAGACCCCCTTCAGGCCGGGCTGAGGCTCATCAGATACCTCGAGGAGCGGTCCCGGTCCTATTACTCCGAGTAGCTTTACACAGCGGCAGCCTGGTGATCGACCAGACTGTCGCTCTCATGCGGATGCTTCAGTCGGCTTTGCCTCCGGCTCTAGAGCAGAAAAGCTTGACGCTGGCCATTTGATGGTTATTTCGCAGAGCGTGCCTCGTGCAACGCGCGGATAGAGTGGGTCAACCCGGCCAGAGGAAAGTTTGGCATATATTGTTGCAAAACAAGGTCTTGTCTTCTTGTTGAAAAGACCCAATAAGTCAGCGTGACCGGGGGTCACGCTGACTAGGAGCTGCTATGTGGGATCGTTTGCGGTCGGTGAACAACACCGTCTGGTTCCTTCTCCTGGCCATGCTGGTTATTCTGGGCTGGAACATGTACGTCCGCCAGGCCCAAACCACCAAGATCAGCTACTCCACCTTTGTGGAGCAGGTAGAGAAGGGCAATGTGGCCTCGGTCACCGTTCAGGGCGATGAGATCGAGGGATCGCTTAAGCAGGAGGCCAAGCTGCAAGCCGGAAGCGGTCAGGAGGAGTCGTACCAGTATTTCGTTACCTACCTGCCCTCCTTCGGCCATGAAAAGCTCATGGATCTCTTGAAGGAGCACAACGTGGAGGTCAAGGCCCTGCCTCAATCCGACCCCGCCTTCTGGTACTTCTTGATCAGCTTCCTGCCGCTCCTCCTCATCATCTGGATCGTGTTTGTGCAGTACAAGCGGATGCAGGGGCAGAGCGGCGGGCTGTTCAATATCGGCAAAAGCCAGGCCAAGATGTATCAGCAAAGCGAGGAGCAAACCACCTTTGAGGACGTGGCCGGCGCTTCCGGGGCCAAGACCGAGCTGCAGGAGATCGTGTCCTATCTGAAGAATCCGGAAAAGGTGTTGGACATGGGCGGAGAGATACCCAAGGGGGTGATGCTCGTGGGGCCACCGGGTACCGGAAAGACGCTCCTGGCCCGGGCCGTGGCCGGGGAGGCCAATGCCCCGTTTTTCTCCATCACCGGCTCCGATTTCATGGAGATGTTCGTGGGTGTGGGAGCCAAGCGGGTGCGCAGCCTTTTTCAGGACGCCAAGAAGAACGCCCCGAGCATCATTTTCATCGACGAGATGGATGCCATCGGACGGCGGCGCGGAGCCGGGCTCGGGGGCGGGCACGACGAGCGGGAGCAGACCCTGAACCAGCTCCTCTCCGAGCTGGACGGCTTTGAAAAGAACGAGAACGTCATCGTCATGACCGCCACCAACAGGCCGGACATCCTTGATCCGGCCCTGTCGCGGCCGGGCCGCTTCGACCGCAAAATCATCGTCGACCTGCCCAACACCAAGGAGCGCAAGGAGATACTGGATATCTACGCCAAGAACAAGCACCTCGCCGAGGACGTGGACCTGGAAAGCCTGGCCAGATCCACTCCCGGGTTCTCGGGCGCCGACCTGAAGAACATCCTCAACGAGGCGGCCCTGCTGGCGGCCAGAGAGGGGAAGGACAGCATCGACAACCAGGTTATGGAGGAGGCCAAGGACAAGATCCTCATGGGCCTCGTCAGGCAGGGGCTGGCCCTTACCGAGGATGAGAAGAGCCTGGTGGCCTATCATGAGTCCGGCCATGCGCTCGTCGGTGCCTCGCTGCCCCATGCCGATCCGGTGCACAAGGTGTCCATCGTCCCCAGGAGCAAGTCCATGGGCGTCACCCAGCAGCTGCCGGAGCGGGAGAAGTATATCTACCGCAAGGAGTATCTGCTGGATCGCCTGGCGGTCATGCTGGGCGGCCGCTGCGCCGAGGAGATCGTGTTCAACACCACCACGAGCGGGGCCTCCAACGATCTGCAGCAGGCCACCAAAACCGCCAGGCAGATGGTCCTGGAATGGGGCATGAGCGGCCGGTTCGAGCACATGGCATTGGGTGGCCAGTCCGAAGAGGTCTTCTTGGGTCAGGAGCTGGGCAAAACCAGGGAGTACAGCGAGTCCACAGCCCAGGAGGTGGATGCCGAGGTGGAGAGGCTCCTCAAGGAGTCCTTTGAACGGGCCAAGAAGATTCTGCAGGACAGCCGAGCCGGCCTGGACAAGGTGGCCCAGATGCTCATTGAGCAGGAGGAGATTCCAGGCAGCGCAGTGTACAGCGTGCTTCAGGAGGGCAGTTAGGACCGGTCAGCGCCCCGGAGGCTGCGCTCGTATGAACTCGACTTCCAACCCCTCACCCGGCACTCAGTTTTGCAGAAATAGCTGGGGGT
>CAZQPF010000048.1:0-23924 GCA_964595165.1 uncultured Desulfohalobiaceae bacterium | reverse complement strand
CGGCCTGTCTCTTCGGGTAGCCAAAAAAGGAGGTGTCTATGTATACCAATCTATTCTCGCCGCTCAGTGTGGGAGGCCTCGAGCTGGACAACCGGGTCACCATGGCCCCGCTGTACCTGGGCTATGCCGGGCAGGGAGGCACCGTGTCGCCCCTCGTGCTGGAGCACTACGAGCTTATGGGCCAAAGCGGCGCGGCCCTGATCACCGTGGAGAACGCCACGGTGGATCATCCTTCAGGCAGCAGCTCGGATCGGACCCTCCGACTGGACACCGATGACAACCTGCCCGGCCTGGAGAATCTGGCCCAAACGGTCAAGGCCGGAGGTGCCAAAGCCTGCATCCAGATCAATCACGCCGGACGATTCGCCGGAGCCCAGGAGCCGGTGGCTCCCTCCGCGGTGGACACCTTCGGCAAGACCCCTCGGGCCTTGAGCCTGGAGGAGATAGGGGACATCCGGGACAGCTTTGCGGCCGCAGCGCAGAGGGCCAGGCAGGCGGGCTTCGACATGGTGGAGCTGCACGGGGGCACCGGGTATCTGCTGGCCCAGTTCCTCTCCCCGCGAACCAATCAGCGGACGGATGACTATGGCGGCTCCCTGGAAAACCGCATGCGCTTTCCCCTGGAAGTGCTGCAGGCGGTTCGGTCCGCTGTGGGGGATTTTCCCGTGGGCTACCGCTTCCTGGCCGAGGAGTGGCTGCCGGACGGGCTCGGCCTGGAGGAGTCGACCCGGTTCGCAAGCATCCTGTCCCAGGAGGGCATTGCCTATGTCTCGGTCATGGGCGGCACCTTCGAGTCCTTCTTTTTGCCCGAGGTCGTGCAAAGGTCCAAAACCGAAGGCTACATGGCAGATCTGGCCGCTGAGGTCAGAAAGCAGGTTCAGGTCCCGGTCATCACTGCCGGCAGGATCGCCACCGGCCAGACCGCGGAGAGCATCTTGGCCTCGGGGCAGGCGGATCTGATCGGCCTGGCCCGGGTGCTCTGGGCCGATCCGGAGTGGCCGCGCAAGGTGGAGCAGGGCCGGGAGGAGGAGATCATCCACTGCGACCCGGCTTGCGAGGACGTCTGCATGCAGCTGGTGATGCAGGGCAAGCCGGCTTACTGCCCGCAGTGGCCTCCAGAGAAGAGCAGAAAGCTCAAGGATCTTTTTCGCTAAGCGGACCCTTGCTCGCGGCCCGCGGGGCTCATTGAAAAACAAAGGGGTTGGCTGCATGCAGCCAACCCCTTTGTTTATATGGCCCGCCCTGGAGGATTCGAACCTCCAGCCTTCGGATCCGAAGTCCATTTTACGGGTTTACTACTGGTTTTTGCATGGTTTGCTTGACTACCAAAAACCCTTGCAGTATAGGGGTTTATAGCGCTACTTGTTGCTCTGGAATACTCGCCGACAGGTAGCAAAAGGGTAGCAATTCGCGCTCGCGGGTAGCAATAGGGTAGCAAAAAATGGCCAGGACAAAGACGAGACACACAGGCGTTTTCTCCCGCAAGTCGACCTCCAGACGTCACCAGGGTAAGTATGATGTATGCTATGATATCCTCTACACTGTCAAGGGCAAGAAGATCTGGGAAAAGATTGGATGGGTCAGTGAGGGGTATAGCGCAGAGCTGGCCAAGCAGATCAGGGCGGAGCGAATCAAGGCTTCCCGTCATGGCAGCTTGGCTCCCCAAAAAGATATGACACTCAATGATGCCTGGAGCAAGTACGATGAGCATCACCTCACTCCTAACAGGCGACATCAGAACAGGGAGCGCAACCGGTACGATAAGATGATCAGAGCCTCGCTCGGAAACTTGTCCTTGTCCAAGATCACGCCATACGAGCTGGAGCGCTACAAGAACGAGCTCGGCAAATCCTACGCTCCGGCCACTGTCAAGCACGCCTTGGTGCTCATTCGTCAGATCTACAACAAAATGATCGACTGGGAGCTCTATAGTGAGCATAACCCTATCCGCAAGGTAAGGCTTCCCAAACTGGACAATGCAAGGTGGCGTTGGCTCACTGAGCATGAAGCCAACATGCTCCTGGAAGCCCTCTGCGAGAGAAGCCGGCAGTGGTACTGCATCGCTCTGCTCTCGTTGCACAGTGGTCTGCGCGCCGGAGAGGTCTTCCGCCTTACCTGGTCCGACATAGATACCAGTCAACGAACTATACGAGTGGTTGACCCAAAGCACCGGACGCGCACAGCGTATATGACCCGGACTGCAGCAGACATGCTGTGTGGTCTTGACCGCGGCGGGAAGAATGAGCTCATATTTTCTTCCCGCCACGGCGAATTGATCCCAGAGGTCAGCCATTCTTTTGAGCTTGCGGTCGACGATGTAGGGCTCAACGACGAGGTCGTTGACCGGAGAGATAAGGTCGTGTTCCACACCCTTCGCCATACCTATGCCAGCTGGCTGGCTCTTTCCGGGGTAGAGCTCTATGTCATCGCCGAGTTGCTCGGCCACTCCACCCTGGAGATGACGAGGCGCTATAGCCATCTTGCGCCTGGGAAAAAGCAAACCGCAGTGGATCATATCGACAGGCTGTTCAATCGCGTTGATCAATAGTCCGTACTGAATTGTCAGCAAAGTAGGCCTCTAAATCCTTTTTTCTGTATAGCACCGAATCACCCAGCTTGACGTATTTCGGACCTTTTCTTCGTTGCCGCCAGGCCTGGAGCGTCTTTCGTTTTATGCTGTAGAGAGCTTCAACCTCCACTTCCTTCAAGGCCGATTTGTTTCGTAGCTCCTGCAGGCGGGCAACGGCAGCAGCGACTTCTGCAACCGGTGAGAGTGCCTGCAGAGTAGCCAAGCGGATCTCTTCCAGAATTTGATTTTCTATAATTTGGGGCTGATCTCCTTGAGCTGACAGCCAAACTCCTGATGTCATCTGCTTCAGTTCATGGATGTCAGGTGTGATACCTTGATGCAGCCCTGCCTCCACCTGATTCATAGCCTCCCCTGATTTTCTCCTTTCTGGCATATATTCCCCTTCGATTTAAGATCGATCCGTCCACTTGTTGAGCTTTTCTTAATTTTCAGATTGGTGCTTCGGCTTCGGGCCGCGTTTTGCAGGCTGCTTCGGTTGAGGTAGGAGCTCTGCAGGGATGCCGAGGTCGATAAGCTGCTGAATTCTTTTGGGCGTGCGCTTGCGCCCGGATAAGAGCTGTCCGATCATGGAGGAGGACACTCCGAGCGCTCTGGACAATTTTCTTCGGGTAATGCCTCTTTCTGCCAGCCAACCATTCAAACGGGCTTGACGGCACAGAATTTTTGGTTCAAAGTCAAAACTAAAATTGCTCATGCAATAAAACCGCTGTAAAATAAGACTAGTCCGGTTTTTATAGACAGTTGCCTTCATGTGTAGCTATGCCGCGAGGACAGAGAAAACTAAAATTTTAGAAACGTCAACAGGGATTTTAAGAAAAACATGAACAAAACAAGTTTTTGGCCGCAACAGTTCGAAATAATAAAAGAAATTATTTCAAAAAAATTGGGAGCAGGTGAGGAGAAGCTCACTTATCAGAACATTGCCGATTTCTTTGGCGTAAAAAGAGGAAAGGTGGAGGCCTGGACCAAGGGCCAGCGCCCCAGCTCCTCAGATCTGGAGTTGATTGGCCGTCGGTTGAACCTCTCGCCGCGGTGGCTTCTGTTTGGCGAGGGCGAGCCTCAGCCCCATAAAGAGCGCATGATGCAGATTCAAAACCTGAATGACCATGCTGCCCCAGAAAATGTCTCCCAGGTCTGCCCGGAGTGCAATACCGATCTAGCCGGATACATCGTGCCTGTTCACGCTACGATCGGAGCCGGATCGGGCAGGGATCACTGGGAGGATGATCCGCTCTTCCAGATATGCATCCCTGAGCGTTTCAGCAGGAACCACTTGCACATTATTCAGGTGGCAGGCGACTCCATGGAGCCCGTAATCAAGGAAGGGGCGTATGTGGGTATAGACATCAGCAAGCGGGATATTATCAGCGGCAAGACCTATGCTATCCGGCTGCCCTACGAGGGCCTAACACTCAAGAAAGTGTTCGTGGACCTAGAGAATGAATATCTGCGCCTTAAGCCTCAAAATCCCGAGCATCCGGAGCAGAAGCTCCCAATAGATCAGAGAGAGGACCTGGTTGTTGGGCAGGCGGTTTGGGTGATGCAGGAAGTATAAATGAGTGTTGACCCATCTCGCATACTCAAGCTGATCAAGGCCGGCGAGGGCCTCAACCTGGAGCTCAAGCAAAGCCGGGACAAGCTCAACCAGGACGTCTATCAAACCATCTGCGCCTTTTTGAACAGGTATGGCGGGACACTGCTCTTAGGAGTGCACGACTCCGGCCGGATCACTGGAATCGATCCCAATGCCGTGGCTCAGATCAAGAAAGATTTTGTCACCACCATGAACAATCCGCAGAAGATACACCCGCCTGCCTATCTCGCTGTAGACGAAGTTCAGGTCCAGGAGCACATTGTCCTGCACGTCTATGTCCCGGAAAGCTCCCAGGTTCACCGCTGCAATGGTCGTATATTCGATCGGAATGAAGACGGCGATTTTGACATCACTGATCACACCCGCTTGGTTTCCGAGCTGTACCAGCGCAAGCAGGCCACCTACTCTGAAAACAAGGTCTATCCCTATGCCGGGCTGGAGGATCTTCGGCCGGATCTTATCGACAAGTGCCGTCGCCTGGCCGGGGTTTGGCGCGACGGTCACCCTTGGCTGGACATGGATGACATGGAGCTGATCAAAAGCGCCCAGCTCTATCAGACCGACCCTGAGACCGGCAAAAGCGGGCTGACCCTGGCCGGGATCCTACTGCTGGGCAATGACCACGTCATCCTCTCTGCCGTGCCTCATCACCGCACCGACCTTATCCTCAGAAAGGTCAATCTGGACCGCTATGATGACAGGGACCTGGTCCGGACCAATCTCATCGAGAGCTATGAGCGGATCATGGCCTTTGTCCAGAAGCACTTGCCAGACCCCTTTCATCTTGAAGGAGACCAGCGCATCAGCATCAGGGACGCCATTTTCCGGGAAGTGGCCTCCAATATCCTGATTCACAGGGAGTACCGAAACGCATTCCCTGCCAAGCTGATTATTGAGCGCGGCCAGGTGCGCACCGAAAACAGCAACAAGCCGCACGGGTTCGGGGTCCTTGATCCAAAGACTTTTACCCCCTTCCCCAAGAACCCGGTTATCGGAGCCTTCTTCCGGGAGATCCACAGAGCAGACGAATTGGGCTCCGGCATGCGGAACATGATGAAGTATGGAAAAGCCTACGGCGGGGAAGATCCGCAGATGATCGAGGGCGATGTGTTCCGGATCATTGTCAAAGTGCCGGAGTTTGGGGCTGTTGAAAAGCCTGAGGAACAAAAAGAAACCGAACAAGCTCATCAGCAAGTGGGCCCAGTCAGGGCCCAGTCAGGGGCCCAGTCAGGGGCCCACTCACAAAAAATACTCCAGGCCCTTGCCCGGAAATCCCTTTCTGCTGCGGATCTAGCAGAAGCACTCGGGCTACAAAGCAAAACAGGTGCATTTAAAAGAACATTGGCGGAACTTCTGGAGAACGAGCTTGTGGACTACACCATACCGGATAAGCCCGGCAGCCGCCTGCAAAAATACCGGCTAACACAAAAAGGCTTGGAATACATTGATAAATTAAAACAGAGCCGTTGAAAAAAGAAGCTCTTTGAACAACCGTCAACCTCTTCAACCGTGAACCAAACAATCCGGAACCAACACAATGATCAAAGCCGCCAGAAGTTCATATGCCTGGCTCTGGGCTCCCTACAGTCAAAAGCCCAAATTCCGATTTTTCAAATGCTAATGCCCCTTTGCCATTCACGTTCATGCTCTCCACAAACAAAGCAAGGAAGTCTAGGTGGAGGCAGTAATAAAAGAAGGGGCCTATGTGGGACTCCGGTAAGCGGTAGATTATTAGCGGCAAGACCAAGGTTACCCGAGTGCCCTACGAGGGCCTGATTCTCAAGAAAGTGTTCGTGGACCTAGAGCAGGGATACCTGCGCCTCAAGCCGGAAAATCCAGAGCATCCAGAGCAGAAGCTCCCCATAGATCAGCGGGAGGATTTGGTTGTAGGGCAGGCGGTTTGGGTTATGCAGGAAGTCTGAACAATGACTTTAAAGGGAGTTATATGATTAATAAAATATCACTATCAGACTATAATCAACTAATTAAATATTTGAATCGTTTGCCTCCTTTTGAGACCTGTTGCAAAGAAGGAAGCATGGAAATATATTGCGTGGAGCCGTTAAATGGGAGAAATACGCTGGAATCAGAAAGAACTTGCATTCTAATATGTAGCAAATGCCAGAAAAAATATTTCAGTGAATGGGATTAGGCTTAAATATTATATCGATTCGGTAAATGCTTCCTATCTGATGCTTCCTGAATGAATAATCACAACCAAAACAGCATATACTCTGGAGATATAGTTGCAGGCTCTCTTCTCATCCCAGAAAGTAGAGCTATCGCTTCCCTCCTAAAAAAGAGCATTTCTACCCAACAGTGGAATCAAGCGATCGCTGTTGATAACGTTCTTCAAAAGAGAAGCCCTGTTGCAGCAAAAAGGCAGGCTCGGTTGATCCGAAACCGCCTTAAGCTCATGCCGCTCTCCTTTTTGGACTTCATGGAGCACCCCTCCCATGAGGTCGTGGCTCAAGCATTGTTAGCTTCAGCCATTAAGCACAGCAGACTGCTAGGCGATTTCCTGGACCAGGTGGTCCGGGAGCACTGGCGGACCTTCACCTATAAGCTTACCAACCGGGACTGGCAATCCTTTCTGGATCTGTGCAGCCAGCGGGATCCTCATGTCGAGACCTGGAGCGAGTCTACATCAAACAAGCTGCGCCAGGTAGTATTCAGGGTTCTATCGGAGTCCTCCTACATAGACGGAACCAGGAGCAGGAACCTGCTGCCGGTGACAGTGAACACTGAAGTGCGAAATTTCTTGCTGCAGCATAATGAAAGATATGTTCTGCACTGTATGCAGGCAGCTGAATAAAGAAGAGGCTTATGGATTCCTTTGAGGAAAGACTTAACCAGATCCTGCCAAAGCTCACCTCCTCGGAGCTGCTTAAAAACATCGGCCTGGGCAATGAGATCGGCTTTTACATCTTTGACTATCCCCCGGAAAGGGAGCTGCAGCTCCGGGAGTTTGTATCCTTCATCTGTGATCAGCTCACAAAAAAGTATCCCCAGATCAAGTTCAGTCACATCAACCTTTTTGATCTGATTATAGCCTATCTTAAGGAGCGCAACCTCTTGCAGCGGGTGCTGAAGGTAAACCGTGAAAAAGGGGATCAGGCAGCCTTAAGCGCACTGAAGTCTCCACTGGATCCCCCAAAGATCGCCAAGTTCTTCGTCCAAGAAGCGGATCCAGCGAACCAGGACCTTATATTGATCTCAGGCGTGGGAAGCGCTTTCCCCATGCTGCGCAGCCACAACCTGCTGCAGAACCTGCATCCCCTGCTGGGCAATACCCCATTGGTCATGTTCTATCCCGGGGTGTATTCCGGACAGGACCTGCGCCTGTTCGGCAGGCTGAAGCACAGGCACTACTACCGGGCGTTTCAGCTGGTCCCATAACCAGGCACCAGCGGCGCTTGCCCTTTTGAAAATGCAAAATCCGTTTACAAGGTAAGGCCCATGCTCATTCAGGACACTTTCGCCAAAGACATCCACAGGCCGATTAACGGCGTGGTCAAGGTGGACCAGGCTGACGAGGCCATCACCTGGCAGGAGCTGGAAGAGTACGTCATAACCAGGGAGCTGGATCAGCATTTGCGGATCTTCTTTGAGACCTACGCTGCTGCCCTGGCGAAAGGGTACGATCCTTACACCGCCAGCCAGATGGGCATCTGGATCTCCGGCTTCTTCGGCTCTGGAAAGTCCCACTTCCTGAAGATCCTCTCCTACCTCCTGGAGAACAGAAAAGTGTGCAATCCCTTTACCGGGGAAGAGAAAAGAGCCATTGAGTTCTTTAAGGACAAGGTCCACGACCCCATGCTGTATGCTGAGATGCAGCGGGTAGCCAATCTGGACAACCAGGTCATCCTCTTTAATATCGACAGCCGGGCAGATCCCAGTGAGGGCCGCAGGGCCATATTGTCCGTGCTCTGGAAGCTGTTCAACGAGATGCAGGGTTTTTGCCCTGACTACCCCTATATCGCAGAGATCGAGAAGTATCTGGCTCAGAAGGGCTGCTACCAGGAGTTCTGTTCTGCTTTTGAGAGCATTGCTGAGTCTGACTGGTTGCAGGAAAGGGACGCCTTTGAGCTCTACGAGGACGAGGTAGTCCAAGCTCTGAGCCAGGCTTTGTCCAGGCCTGAGGACAAGACCAGGGGCTGGATGGAGAGCCTGCGCAGAAGCTTCTCCATGTCTGTGGAGGGCTTTGCCCAGCGGGTCAAGGAGTATCTGGACAGCTTCGGGCCGGAGAAAAGGATCGTGTTCCTCATAGACGAGGTGGGACAGTTCATCGGCACAGACACTCACCTGATGCTCAACCTGCAGACCATCACCGAGGACCTGGGCCGCATCTGCGGGGGCAGGGCCTGGCTGGTGGTCACCTCCCAGGAGGATGTGGACGCCATCATCGGGGACCTGCCCTCCTCCCAGGCCAATGACTTCTCCAAGATCCAGGGCCGCTTCAAGACCAGGCTGACCCTGTCCAGCGCAAATACAGACGAGGTCATCCAGGAGAGGCTGCTCAAGAAAAAGTCCCAGGCGGTACCTGAGCTGCAGAGCATCTTCCAGGACAAAGGGGATATCTTAAAGAGCCAGCTCAGCTTCAGCTCGGACAACCCCAGCCTGAGGAACTTTACAGACCAGGGGAACTTTACTGTCAACTACCCTTTCACCCCTTTCCAGTTTCAGCTCCTGCAGAAGGTTTTCGAGTCTATCCGCAAGGTGGGGGCTACAGGCAAGCACCTGGCCATGGGCGAGCGCTCCATGCTGGATGCCTTCCAGTCCGCGGCCCAAAGCGTGAGCCAGGATGAAGTGGGCAAACTGGTTCCCCTGCACGCCTTTTATTCCAGCATCGAGAGCTTTCTGGACACATCGGTCAAAAGGAGCGTGGATCAGGCCTGGGATCATCCCGGTCTGCAGAAGCCCTTTGATGTCAGGCTGCTGCAGAGCCTGTTTCTCATCCGTTATGTGGATATTGTCCGCCCCAATGTAGAGAACCTGGTCACCTTGAGCATCGCAGAGGTGGACGCGGACCGTCTGAGCCTAAAAAGGGAGATCGAGGCAGCGGTGCAAAGACTGGAGCGGGAGAACCTGATCAACCGCAGCGGGGATCTGTACTTCTTTTTGACCAACGAGGAGCGAGAGGTTAACCGGGAGATCAAGTCCACCGAGCTTGTCCCCGGGGAAGAGGCCCAGGTCATAGGCGAGGTGCTGTTCAGTGATATCTTAAAGGACAAGAACAAGCACCGCTTCCAGGCCAACCAGAGGGATTACGCCTTTCAAAGGATATGCGACGGCAAGGTCTTTGGAGGCAGAGGGGAGTTCGATCTGGCCGTGGAGGTTGTCACCCCTGTAAACGACGAGTACACCGCCTACAATCAGGCCAAGAGCATCATCCACTCCAGCCAGCACCAAGGTAGGCTGCTTGTTGTCCTGCCTGACAGGCAGGATTTTATCAGGGAGGTGCGTACCCTGAAGCAGACCGACAAGTACATCAGGAACAAGTCGGATGCAGCCAGCACCTCGACCTTCAAGAGGATCGTTCGGGACAAGCAGGAGGAGAACCAGGAACGTAGAAAAAGGCTGGTGGGCATGCTGCAGGAGACCCTGCCCCAGGCCGATATGTACGCCCTGGGCAACTCCTTCGAGCCAGAGCAAACTGAGGCCAAGACCATGGTGGAGGAGGGCCTGGAATATCTCATCGGCAACACCTACAACAAGTTCCACTACCTGGAGAGGCTGACCCCGGATCCCTTGAAGGAGATAAGATACATCCTCACTGCGGACGATGTGGCTCAAGGCAAGCTGATCCAGGACGGGCAGGAGGTGAACTCCAGGGCTTTGAGCGAGGTCAGGGAGTACATCCGGCTCAAGACCGCCAGCAGCCAGCCGGTGGTTCTCAACGAGCTCAGGGACCGCTTTGCAGGCAAGCCTTACGGCTGGCCGGAATGGGAGATTATCCTCCTGGTGGCCAGGATGTTTAGGGCCGGAGAGATCGACCTCATCATGGAAGGGGGCAAGCAGGAGCCCAAGAATATGGTCGCCCCGCTCTCCCAGACCAGGCAGTGGAAAAGCATCAAGATCTATCTGCGCAAAAAGGCCGGCGAAAGCCAGCTTAAGCAGGCAAGAGAGATAGGCAAGGAGCTCTTCGGCCAGATCGGGCCTGAGGGCCAGGAGCAGCTGGTCAAGTTCCTGAAGTCCAGGCTCAGCTCTTGGAAGCAGAGGCTGGAGTCCTTCAAGATGCTGGCTGATACCGGCAATTACCCGGGCAAGAAGGATATCGACAATGCCCTCTCCCAGTTGGGGGACCTGCTCGGGAACCTGGACAGCTACGAGTTCATCTCCAGGTTGATCCAGAACAAGAACCAGCTTTTGGATATGAGCGAGGATCTGCATGAGTTGCAAGATTTCTACACCAACCAGATCCAGACCTGGGAGGAGCTGCGCCAGGCCCTGGTCCGCTTCAGACCCAACCGGAACATCCTGGAGCAGGACCAGGAGGCTGGTAGGGCCTTAAAGAAAATGCAGGAGATAGTGAATCAGAAACGGCCTTACAGCCAGCTCAAGGATGTCAGGAAATACATTTCCCAGGTGGAGCAGAAGAACCAGACCCTGCTGGAAGAGGAAAGGGCCAGTGCCCTGTCCCGGATTGATCAGGCGATCCAGGACCTGCAGGAGACTTTGGATCAGAAAAACCCCGCCCAGGACCTGCAAAGCAATGCCCTAGGGCCACTGCAAGAAATACGAGACAAAGTGGAGCAGGAAGGCAGCATTCCGGATATCCGCTACTTCCTGTCCCTGGTCCCTAATCTCTTGGACCAGGCCCAGAAAGAGCTTTCCGAGCAGACCTCAGCAAAGGGAAACCCAGAAGATTTTAAAGCCGCAAAAAGCACCAAGCAGGTGAGGCTCTCGGAGCTGGGTCCCAAGTCGGTGCTGGAGACCGAAGAGGAAGTGAACTCCTATGTGGAAAGGATACGCCAGGAGCTCTTGCAGGCCATCCAGAGCAACCAGAAAGTCCGGATTTTGTAGAGACCTGTTATGAACAAGAACCTGATCAAGTCCTATGCACCGCAAGCCAGGCGGGATTTCATCCAGGCAGTCACGGACCGGGCAGGCAAGCTAGGCCTGACCAATGACCATATAGAGCCGGTAAAGATCCAGGGAGACGTGGCCACTATCGGCGGACAGGCCTTCCCTCGAAAGGTCGGCGAGCTGCGCCAGGAGCTGGAGCGCAGGATCAAGAGAAAGGGCTTTGATCAGTTCATCGAGGCCATGGCCTATACCTGGTTCAACCGTTTTGTGGCCCTGCGCTACATGGAAATTCATGATTACCTGGCCCACGGCTGGCGGGTGCTCTCAAATAGAAGCGGACCGGATATCCCGGAGATCCTGGAGAATGCGGCTGAGCTGGAACTGCCCGGCCTGGATCAAGGCCAGGTTATAGAGTTCAAGCTGGCTGGAGACCGGGACAACGAGCTCTACCGCATGCTGCTTATCGCCCAGTGTAATGCCCTGCATAGCTCAATGCCCTTTTTGTTCGAGCGCTTGGACGATGCCACTGAGCTCATGCTCCCGGACAATCTGCTGCATACCGACTCCCCTCTGCAGAAGCTGGTCCAGGCCCTGCCCGAGGAAGAGTGGCAGGACGTGGAGGTCATCGGCTGGATCTATCAGTTCTACATGTCCGAGAAGAAGGACCAGGTCATCGGCAAGACAGTCCAGCCTGAGGACATTCCCGCGGCCACATCTCTGTTCACCCCCAACTGGATTGTGCGCTACATGGTGCACAACACCTTGGGCCGGATGTGGCTGGCCACCTATCCGGAGTCCAGTATCCGAGACAAGATGGAGTTTTACATCGAGCCCGCGGAGCAGGAGCCAGAAGTCCAGGCAGAGCTGGATCGCATCACTCCCAAGGAGCTGTACCCGGAGCAGATCACCTTCCTGGATCCGGCCTGCGGCTCAGGGCATATCCTGGTGGAGGCCTACAACCTGTTCAAGGAGATCTATCTGGAGCAGGGCTACCGCACTCGGGACATCCCCTACTATATCCTGCAGAACAACCTCTTCGGGCTGGAGATAGACGACCGCTCCGCCCAGCTGGCTGGATTCGCCTTGCTGATGAAAGCCAGACAGGACAACCGCAGGATACTCGAGAAGAATAATCTCCAGCTGAATGTGCAGTCCTTTCAGGAGACTAATGGTCTGGATGCGGACTATCTGGCCAGGACGCTACTCAGGACCAGGGGCCGTCGTCTGGGGCCGCAGCAGCAGCAGGGCTATCTGGTTGCCCCCAAGGAAAAGCAGCTCTATGAGGAGAAGGAACAACCAGAAATAGGCAAAGCCCAGCTCCAGGACCTACTGAATCTCTTCCGGGACGCCAAGACCTTTGGTTCCCTGCTCCAGGTCACGGAGGGCATCTGGAACAATCTTCCCGCCTTGGAGCGACTGATCGAGCAAAGCAAGCAAGGGGACATCGAGCAGCTAAAGGCTGCCGAGCTTCTGGAACCCCTGGTCAGGCAGGCCAGGATGCTGGGGGAGAAGTACGATTGTGTGGTGGCGAATCCGCCGTATATGGTGAGAAGATATCAAGAGCCTAAGCTTAAGGAGTATTTGAAGGCCTATTTCAAGGGTTATGAAAGTGATCTCTTCTCGGCTTTTATTGTCAGGAATATGTGGTTTGCCGATGAACATGGCAGATTGGGCTTCATGTGTCCTTTTGTCTGGATGTTTATCTCCTCTTATGAAGAGTTGCGCCTGAAATGCATTAACGAAGCCCAAATTTCATCACTTGTGCAGTTGGAGTATTCTGGTTTTGATGGAGCGACAGTTCCAATATGCACATTTGTCTTGGGAAAGAAGCACATTTCAAATTGGCTAGGCTGCTTTATACGGCTCACAGACTTTCGAGGCTCTGAGAATCAAGCTCCAAAAACCTTGGAAGCTATTCAGAATCGTGATTGTGGTTGGTTCTATACATCAAGACCTGATGATTTTAAAAAGATTCCCGGGAGTCCAATATCTTATTGGATTAACATAAAGATTGCTAATATATTTGAATATAGTTTTCCGTTGAAAAAGATCGGAGATACCCGACAAGGAATGGCTACAAGCGATAATGAAAGGTTTGTAAGAGCATGGCATGAAGTCAATATTGAAAAATCATGCTTAAACGCAATCAACAGAGTTGAGGCTCAAAAGTCAAGAAAAAAATGGTTTCCATATAATAAGGGAGGAGATTTTAGAAAATGGTATGGCAATTCTGATTTTTTTGTTAATTGGGAAAACGATGGTGAAGAAATATTAAAGCATGCAGCTTCTTTGTATGGTAGTCCCACTCGTACAATAAAAAGTATTTCAAAGTATTTCAAACCATGCATAAGTTGGTCTAAAATTTCAAGCGCAAATTTAGCTATGAGATATTATCCTTCAGGGTATATTTTTGATGTTGCTGGATGTTGCATTTTTTCTGACTCTATCAATGCGCTATATTCTTTGATTGGATTTTGTAATACAGTATTAGCTCGAATGTTGCTTGAAATTATCTCTCCAACATTAAACTTTGAAGCAGGCCAAGTTGCGGTACTTCCTCTTCTCGACTTTGATAAATTTGACACTGTAACTAATCCAACCAAGCTAATCGATATGGCAAAAAAGGATTGGGATTCATATGAAAATTCTTGGGATTTTAAGGCAGCTCCCTTAGTAATCTTCACAGTAAATGGGCAGAAATCGCTATTAAGCTCATACTTCGCCCTCCACTCCCACTGGCACCAAACCACTCAAGAAATGAAGCGCTTGGAAGAAGAAAACAACCGCATCTTCATTGAGGCCTACGGTCTTCAAGACGAACTTACCCCTGAAGTCCCTTTAGAAGAAATCACCCTCACCTGCAACCCCTACTACCGCTATGGCGGGGACAAGCCCGAAGAAGAACTCGAGGCTTTGCTCCGCACCGACACCATGAAGGAGCTCATCTCCTACGCCATTGGCTGCATGATGGGCCGCTACTCCCTGGATGAACCAGGGCTTATCTATGCCCACGAAGGCAATATCGGCTTTGATCCCCCCAGATATCAGAACTTTCCTGCAGATGATGACGGCATCGTCCCCATCATGGACGATGACTGGTTTGCCGATGATGCTGCCAACCGCTTGGAGGAGTTCATCGCTACTGCCTGGCCCAGGGAGTACCTGGAGGAAAACCTCAAGTTCATTGCCAACAGCCTGAGCCCCAAAAGAAACGAATCCCCAAGGGAGACCATCCGCAGGTATCTATCCTCCAGCTTCTTCAAGGACCACATGCGGATGTACAAGAAGCGGCCCATCTACTGGCTCTTTTCCTCGGGCAAGAACAAGGCCTTTGAATGCCTGGTCTATCTGCACCGCTACACCGAGGCCACCCTGTCCAGAATGCGCTCGGAGTACGTTACCCCTCTCATGGGCAAACTCTCCTCGAGGATCGAGTACCTGCAAAACGAGATTGATGCCGCCTCCACTGCTTCAGCCAAAAACAAGCTGACCAAAGAGCTGAACACCCTGAAGAAAAAACAGGCCGAGCTGGACAAGTTCGACGAGGAGCTGCGCCACTATGCAGACCAGCGGATCACCATTGACCTGGATGACGGGGTGAAACACAATTATGGTAAGTTTGGGAATCTCTTGGCTGAGGTGAAGAGCATCACCGGGAAGAAATGATCATTATAAACGGAAAAGTAGATAATGCGTTACGTTCAAAATCAAATGAATAAATGCCCTCGAAAATCTCCAAGAAAAGGATCTTGGTACGCTATAGGAATGTTTCCAGGATTAATCAACATATTGATAGAATATTTTGATAGTGCTGGTAGGTATATTTCAGATACTGAAAGATTTATTAAGCAAGAACAAAATAGGTTTAGATTAAAAAAAGAAAAGCACACTAAATCTAGTGATTTAAGCGAAGAAGAGTCAGAAGCATTATATGACACAGAACATCAATATATAGATGATTATTTTAGACTTTTTCCAGGTTATTTATATCAATCTCATACGATATTATTTTGCTCCATACTTGAGTCTCGCATAAGAGAAACTTCTCGCTGTCTAGAAAATTGTGCTGAAATGTCTATCATTTCTTCATATGATTCTTTTGGAAAATCTTTTTTAAAATGTTGGAAAAATTTTTACTCAAAAAACTTTTGTATATATCCACAAAATTCAGAATTATGGAAAATACTTAATGATATTTATCAAATACGAAACTTATTTGTGCACTCTAATTCTGATATAGCATTGGTTGAACAAGAAAGCCAGAGATGCAAGATTGAATCTGCCATAAAAAATCTACACCAATATGGTTTAAAAAGAGATGATGGCAAAATTGAAATTATTTCCTGTGAGTTCCCGCTATACGTTGTATATGTCATGAAGTCCATGATTGATGAATTCAAAAAAGCGTGCATCAATAACAATAAACTTGGGCCTCAGTTTTGGCCTTAAGAGGTATTTATTATGCCCAAAATAAGTATAGATCTGCCGGATAGTCTTCTGCTCAGCAAGGCTACTTCCTTTGACGAGATAAAAAAAGAGAGCCTTTTTGCTCTGGCTTCCTATCTATTTCAAAAAGGTTATCTCAGTTCAGGCGTTGCTGCGGAAATGTGCGGGGATAACAGGGTAGACTTTATTTTAAAGCTGGGGCGTTCCGGTATACCTGTGGCTGATTTGGACGGAGAAGAGCTGGACGAGGAGTTCAGCAATGAGTGACAAGACTCATGAGCCAACAATAATATGCAACAGTGGGCCGTTAATCGCTTTGGTAAGTATAGATTGTCTCTATATCCTGAGCAGGCTTTATCAAAGGATAATTATCCCCAATGCTGTATATCAGGAAGTGACTTCTTCTAAGGATTTAACCGGTGCGCAACAAATTGCTCAAGAATCATGGATAGAAAAAAAATCCCTCAACAGCTCTCCTGACAGGCTTTTGCGGGCAGAGCTAGGAGCAGGTGAATCTGAAGTCATTACTTTGGCTATGGAGCTGAATGCCAGCAAAATCCTCATTGATGAAAGAAAGGCTCGGAGAATAGCCAAGCTCATATATAGTTTGAGCATTACCGGAACTGGAGGCTTGCTTGTGCGAGCCAAGCAAAATGACATTATTGAGGAAGTTAGACCATTGCTAGAGCGTATGAAGGCCAATGGCTATTACCTCTCTGATCGGCTTGTATCTAGAATAGCTCAAGAAGCAGGTGAATAGTACTCCATGAATATCACCCAGCTTCAGGACAATTTGCATAGACTATTCCATCAGGAAGACCATCGCCTGGTGTTCTGGTTGGATTCCCAGCAGGAGTTCTCAGTGTCCGTTCCGGAATTGCAGCTGGATGGTGTCCAGGTTCTGCACCTGGACCAGTGGGGCTCCCTGGAGCTCAAGCTCAAGCTGGAGAGGGAGGATACCCAGGGCAAGTATTTGCTCTACGCTCCTTTTGCCGAGCCCGACCCAGAGCAGGACTGGCTCCTGGACATCAAGCTCTACAGCCACAGCTTCCAGGCTGACCAGGCCTCGATCATCCTGGACGACCTGGGCCTGGCCCAGCACAGCCTCAAACCCCACCTGCAGACCCGCAAGCAATTTTTCAGGAGCAAGGACAGGCTGCACCGGCTCAAAAAATGGGTGGAGCCTGACGACAATCCTGAGGAGCTGGACAGGAAGATGCTAGGCGTTGCTGTCCGGGCGGAGTATCCTGAAATCTTCTCCGTGGCCATGAAGGTCCTCAGCGAATATGCGAACGAACTTGCCCAAGGGGAGGAGCGATCCCTCAAATCCTGGGACGCCATCCACAAAAGCGGCCTGGAGGAGCCATTCTGGCGGTTCATGCACAAGGTTTTCGGCTATAAGGCCCAGTCTCCGAGCCTGCAGGACCTGGCCCTGCACCTGTTTGTAACAGACCTGGTCCAAAGTCTACCCCAGGAAGCTCCTCAAGCCATTATCCACTTTGTCCTGCCCCAGGGAGCAACCAGCCTGAACTGCACTGTTTTTCTCTCCCAGTGGAGGAATCATGTCTCCTTCTTTGCCAGCTACAACCGTCTGGCCCAATACCTGGAGCAGGAGCTGCAGCTGGATGCTGTGCTGAGCAGCTATGAGGAACAGGACCTCAAGGAGGTGATGACCTTTCCCGTGGTGGAAAAGATCCTCATCAAGGCCCTGCGAGACCGGATCATTACCGGCCGGGACCTGGAGCTTACAGACTGGGAGGATATCCTGGAAAACAGGAAGAACGGGCACTGGGCAGGCAAAACCGATGCCCCGGGAGAGCCCAACCTCTATCTGGCCTGCTACCACGGCCTGGAGAAAGCGCATAGGCTCTATGAATACCGCAGTAAATATGCTGAGGGTCTTAGTTTTTCCAGCCCGGGCAATATGTTCCAGGCCTACCAGAATGAGCTGTATCACATAGATCAGCTCTACCGCCATTTCTGCGAGCAGGCTGATCAGGTGGAGATGGGCGGCTGGGATGTCCTCAAGGGCCTGCAGGATAAGGTTGAGGATTGCTATAGCTGGTTCCTGGACCAGATGAGCCTGGCCTGGGACAGCTTCCTGGGCGGCAGCCAGGAGTTCCTGCATAACTGGTCCCTGAGCCGGCATGAGATCCACAGTCAATACAACTTTTTTTCCACATATGTGCAGCCTATCCTGCGGCAGAACCCCAAGACCAGGCTCTTTGTGATAGTCAGCGATGCCTTTCGCTTTGAAGCAGCCCAGGAGCTCCAGCAGGAGATCAACAGCAAATACCGCTTCCAGGGCAGGCTTGGGGCTATGCTGGGAGTTGTGCCCAGCTATACAGCCCTGGGCATGGCTGCCCTACTGCCCCACCAGAGCCTAAAGCTTGCGGAATCCCAAGGCGTCCCGGTGGATGACAAACCCAGCTCCAGCCTGGAGCAGCGCTCCAGGATCCTCTCCGAGCACGAGGGCCTGGCAATTCGGGCCGAGAAGCTGTTTGAGGTCAATAAGGACCAGGGCCGGGAGCTGATCAAGCCCTACCGGGTGATCTACATCTATCACGATCGCATAGATAGTACCGGAGACACCTCATCCAGCGAAGACCAGACCTTTGAGGCTGTACGCAAGTCCATACAAGAAATCGATGCCCTGATCAGGCTGATCATCAACAGTCTAAACGGCACGCACGTGTTTGTGACCGCAGACCACGGCTTTTCCTTCTCCGGCCGCCCGCCTCAGGAGCTGGACAAGAGCCAGCTGGAGCTCAAACCGGATGGAGTCCTGGAGGCCAAGAAGCGGTACATCCTGGGCAGGGACCTGGGAGAGAACCCCAAGGTCTGGCACGGATTCAGCAAAAATACCGCGGGCACAAAGGACGAGACCGAGTTCTGGGTCCCCAAGGGCCTGAACCGCTTTCATTTTGTGGGGGGAGCAAAGTTCATCCACGGCGGAGCTGCACTGCAGGAAGTGGTGATCCCAGTTTTAAGTATCCGGGAGATGAAAGGCAAAGAGGCCTTAAAATCAGAAGTCCGGAAAGTCGGGGTCTCCATCCTGGGCAGCCCCAAGAAAGTGACCTCCACCATCTCCAGGTTCCAGTTCATCCAGACCGAGGCTGTATCTGAAAGGGTCAAGCCAAGAAGCTTGCTGATATCCTTAAGGGACGCAAACGAGCTGATCAGCAACGAGGAGAAGCTCACTTTTGACAGCCAGTCCGAATCCCTGGATCATCGCAAGAAGTCAGTCAAGCTGACCCTGAAGCAAAAGGACTATGACAATAAGAAGGACTATTACCTGGTGCTTCGAGACAGCGAGACCCAAATCGAGTATGAGCGGATTCCTATGAAAATAGATCTGGCCTTTATGGATGAATTTTAGGGTGAAGGAATATGAACGAAGCTCTGGATAGAGATCTTGACTCTGCTTTGAATGATCAGTTCGCAGGCAGGGTAGTGCGCAAGGACCTGACCAAGCTGGTCAAGGAAGGGGCCAACGTCCCGGTCTATGTCCTGGAGTATCTTTTGGGCATGTACTGCGCCTCGGAAGACGAGGAGATCATCCAAGAAGGGCTGGAGAACGTGCGCAGCATCCTGGCCAAGAACTATGTCCGGCCAGATGAGGCTGAGAAGGTCAAGTCCAGAATCAAGGAACACGGCAGCTACAAGATCATCGATAAGGTAACGGTCAAGCTGAACGACAAGAAGGACATCTATGAAGCCCTGCTTTCCAATCTGGGGGTCAAAGGCATAGAGGTGGCCCCTGAGTACGTCAAGAATTATGAAAAGCTCCTGGCCGGAGGGATCTGGTGCATTATCGATCTCCAATATTTTTATGAAGAGGGGCAAAAGACCTCGCCTTTCATACTGACCAAGCTCAAGCCCATCCAGATGCCCAGCATGGACATGGAGGCCCTGTTTCAGGCCAGGCAGGCCTTTACCGAGCAGGACTGGCTGGATGTCCTCCTGCGCTCCACCGGCCTGGAGCCCAGCCTGTTCGAGGAGCGGGTCAAGTGGCACTTCCTGGCCAGGCTGATCCCATTGGTGGAGAACAACTACAACCTCTGCGAGTTGGGCCCTAGGGGCACAGGCAAGAGCCACGTCTATAAGGAGATCAGCCCTAATTCCATCCTGGTATCCGGCGGCCAGACCACGGTGGCCAACCTGTTCTACAACTTGAGCCAGCGGCAGGTAGGGTTGGTGGGCATGTGGGACGTCGTGGCCTTTGACGAGGTGGCTGGCATCAAGTTCAAGGACAAGGACGGCGTGCAGATCATGAAGGACTATATGGCCTCTGGATCCTTCTCCAGGGGCAAGGAGGAGATCAACGCCACAGCCTCTATGGTCTTTGTGGGCAATATCAACCAGTCCGTGGATACCCTGGTCAAGACAGGGCATCTGTTTGCGCCTTTCCCCGAGGAGATGGTGGACTCAGCCTTTTTCGACAGGATGCACTCCTATCTCCCGGGTTGGGAGATCCCCAAGATGCGACCCGAGTACTTCACCAACCGTTACGGGTTGATCGTGGACTATCTGGCAGAGTACTTCCGGGAGATGCGCAAGTGGAGCTTTTCAGACGCCATAGACCGCTTCTTCAAGCTGGGCAACAACTTGAACCAGAGGGATGTGATTGCGGTGCGCAAGTCTGTATCCGGTATGCTCAAGCTCCTCTATCCCCATGGTGATTATCCAACGAAGACCGTGGAGAAATGCCTGCAGTATGCCCTTGAGTGCCGGCGCAGGGTTAAGGAGCAGCTGAAAAAGATCGGCGGGATGGAGTTCTATGATGTCCATTTCAGCTACCTGGAAAATGAGAATCTTGAGGAGAGGTTCGTCAGCGTGCCCGAGCAGGGCGGAGATGCGCTCATTCCTGAAGGACCAGGCAGCCCTGGTACGGTATATACTGTACTCAAAGGTACAAGCGGTATGCTGGGCCTGTACCGCCTGGAGCTGCAGGTGGTGGCTGGCACCGGCAAGCTGTCCGTATCAGGGTCTGGAGCAAACTCTAAGACCAAAGAGGCTGTTAAGGTGGGCTTTGACTACTTCAAGGCCAATATCTCCAGAGTGAGCGCTTCAGCCAAGGCTGGTGATCATGACTATCATCTGCATGTGGTGGAGTTCCATAATACCGGCCCGGCAACCTCGTTAACCTTGCAGAGCTTTTTTGCACTTTGCTCTGGCCTGATAAAAAAGCCTGCGCAGGGTCAGATGGTTGTCCTTGGTGATATGAGCCTTGGCGGGAGCATTGTTCCGGCAGACAACATAGCTGAGACGTTGCAAGTGGCCTTTGACTCCGGGGCCAAGAGAATTCTTTTGCCCATGAGCAGTGTGGGTGATATTCAGAGTATACCCGGTGAGCTGTTCGCCAAGTTCCAGACCAGCTTTTACTCAGACCCCATAGATGCTGTGTTCAAGGGGCTGGGGGTGGAGTGAAAGTTTATTCAGATTAATTGCCGTAAGCGGAAACATTAATTTTGGAGTCGTATATGGTTATTTCCTCTGTTACATTAATGAACTTTAAAAATATAAATCGCGAGATTACTATAAATTTCAAACCTATAACATTACTTTTTGGACCTAATAATTCTGGTAAAAGCACAATAATCCAAGCACTTCATTATGCCCGCGAAGTGTTTGAGAATGGAAATTTAGATGCGGATGTATCATCCATTAATAGCAATTCTACTCAGCTCGGAGGTTTTAATTATATATTAAGAAATAAAAATTATTCGAATAAATTAAAAATAGGAATTGGAATTGATCATTCATTTTATGCTCCCCAAAAAGCTGTGTCTAATTTCGATGATACTGTATTTGAAGCTTTAATAACTCAGGCACATAATATATATGTTGAGGTTATCATATCTTGGAATAGCTTACATTTGACCCCCATGGTTGAACAATATTCAGTTGTATTGAATAATGACAAAATAATACAAATTAATTTTGATTTAAATTTAAAAAAACCGATGTTATCATATTTTAATTCAATGCATGATATATTTAATGAAAGTATATGTAAAAAGCCTGGTGTCTCATTTGATGAAATATACAAATTGAATAGGGAACGATATCTTTCTTATAAGGAGTATTTCAGTTCGCTTTTTAAAAAACATTTCAATCGATGTGATTTAAAATACGAATATATATTAAATGATAGTTTGCTAGAATATGCATTGCCAAATATTTATTCTAGAGGACATTACTTAATAACAAATCAAGAGGAAGACACATTATTATCAAGAAAATCGCCAAGCAATGAAGGCTGGAAAAAATTAGAAATAATAGGTGATCTAAAGAATACTGATTTTGAAAATAAAATGGAAGTATTTGAGTCTATCATTTTAGATAGTTTGTTGTCTGGCAGTAGAAAAATGGTGAGCTACTTTTTGTTAAAATTTTTAAGGATTGGACCATTCCGAAAAGTACCAGATCGCCTTAGAATACATGAAAAGCCATCACATGAAAACTGGATAAGCGGATTGTCTGCATATGATATATTGTATAAATCAGATAGCAATTTTATTTCAAATTTTAATAAAGTGATATCTGGAGATAATTTTTTTAATTTTACTTATAAGGCATTTATAAAAAAATATATTGAATTAGAAACAGATAATATAAGCGAGGATGAGACGAGTAAAATAAGTTTAGAAAAATATCCTGTGTATAAACGTCTTGTTTTTATTGACGATAAAACAAATCAAGAAATTATGCCTCAAGATGTAGGTTTTGGTTTTTCTCAAGTAATGCCAATAATAGTTGCATCACTCAAATATCAAGAAAGATTAATATCAATTGAACAACCGGAACTTCACATTCATCCCAGTCTACAGGCGCAATTAGCTGACTTATTTATTCATTGTGTATGTAATCCAGATAATCAATACGGAAAGTTCTTAATTGAAACACATAGTGAGTTTATTGTCCTCAGGGTTTTAAAAAGAATAAATCAAATATCAAAAAGACATAAACCATTTTCTTCTGATAATATTTTTGACCACACTCATTTAGCTATTTATTTTTTTGATTCAAACGAAGAAGGGATTGTAATCAGTAAAATCCGTGTAGATGAAGATGGTGATTTCCTTGATCGATGGCCACGAGGTTTTTTTCAAGAGCGAATGGAGGAGTTATTTTGATGATATACGAATTTGCTCTTGAGCCTAGTCTAGTAGCTAAGTGGTACGATAGGTTAAACTATCTGTATTTTGAGGAAAAATTTGGATCTCATACGCGCCGCATCGTATCAATATATCCAAAAGATTGGCGAGAAAGAGTTATTAAAATCATAAATAACTACAAAGCACATGATTCGATTCTCAAAGATATTGAAATAATATTATTTGACATACTTCAGGATGCTATAAAAAGACCTAGTACATTTAGCGAAATAGGAGATTGGCTCCAAAGAGCTGAAAAAGAAAATGAAGAACGACCATTCCATGCAATCATTGCCGAAGATAATCCAAGATCAAATAGTTCTATAATACAAGCTGATAAACTCATTGATCAAGGATATCATAGACTTTGGAAAATCCCAGATCTTCAGGCCATACCAAGAACACCTGAAGGGATTGCTGAAGCTGCTAGGCCTATTCTTCAGTTTTCCAAATCTGTAGTTTTTATAGAACCTTATTTCAGTCCTATGAATAAAAATACTCAAATATTATTTCAAAATCTATTTGACTATACTTGGAATATCCGTCCTTCTGGTACTGAACCTGCAATTGTAGAAATACAAACAAAGCTTGATAAAAATTCAAATAAATGCGAATGTGAATCTTTTATGAAAGAATGTGTTCCATATCTAAGAAACTTAGTACCATATCAGAAAAAATTAAAGTTAACTGTAAAGAAAAATATTTCTGGACATCAAAGATTTCATAATCGATACATACTAACAAATGCACTAGGTATAGGTTTACCATTTGGCTATAATCAATTAAAAAGTGACACAAAAGAGACTGATGATTTATATATTCTGAGCAAATCACAACTTAATGAACGATGGACACAGTACGTTAGTGCCTCTCCAGGTCCTTTTAAGATATTAGGTAGCCAGATAATTATCGGGAATAAAAAATAAAACGCCTGACTAAGCATGCTTCCCTGTCTTGAACAACTATGTTTTTGAACCGGCATCAAAGCAGTCTCCATTTGATGTATGCGCTTTGAATTTGTCATCTTCGACGTTGAAATCAACGGGCTCCTGATTGTGATAACCGAAAACTGATCAGTTTACCTGGGGTGTGATAACCCAAAATT
>CAZQPF010000047.1:0-24032 GCA_964595165.1 uncultured Desulfohalobiaceae bacterium | reverse complement strand
TATGTGCACTGCTTACAGCTCAGAAGAGAGCTTGTATAAGATCTGGGGCCCAAAACAAAAAAATCCTTTGCCCGGTCACTCGCTACGCACGCCAACCGCATCTCGATCCGCCTATGTTTCAGGGAAGCCAATCAGCCAACATCCTGGTCGTGGACGACGAAGCCAGCAACCGCAAGCTGCTGAACAAACACCTGGCTCGCCTGCAGGAGCCGGTCACCATCCTGGAAGCCGCAAGCGGTCAAGAGGCCCTGGAGATAGCCCGCAATCGCCACCCGGATCTCGTGCTCTTGGACATTATGATGCCGGAGATGGACGGATTCGAAACCTGCCGCCGGCTCAAGGCCGATCCCTCCACCCGGGCCGCTCCGGTGATCTTTCTCTCCTCCCTGGACGACGTGCACTCCAAGACCAAGGGCTTTGAGGCAGGAGGCGTGGACTACGTAAGCAAGCCCTTTGAAAGCCTGGAGCTGCTCTCCAGGGTGCGGACGCATCTGCAGCTCAAGGGGTACACCGAAGGGCTCGAGCAGGAGGTGAACCGCCAAACCAAAGCCCTGCAAGAGTCAAAACAAGAACTGCAAAGGAACTACGACTCTATCCAGGTCGTAAACCGCCTACTGCATCTGTCCCTGCAAAATCTCTCACTGCAGGAGATTCTGGATCAGGCCCTGGAGGAGATTTTCCGGCTCAGCTGGCTCTCCTCGATGCAAAAAGGGGCCATTTTCACCTACAATAAGGACACCGAATGCCTCGAGCTCCAGGTACACCGCAATCTAGAACCATCTGTTCTGCAGGGCTGCAGCTCTGTTCCCTCCGGAAGATGCCTTTGCGGTAGAGCTTTACAGGCCGAGGACACCATTTTCGAGCCAACCGTTACCGAGAGGCACACCACTTCCTTTCCCGACTTGAAGCCGCACGCCCACTATTGCGTACCCTTTCAATACGGGGATTCCATCTTGGGGCTGCTCAACCTCTATTTTGAGGAGCATCATCAGCTCCAATCCTCTGAAGCCGGGCTTCTCCGCTCCGTGAGCAACACCCTGGCCGGAATAATCGCTCGCTATCAGGCCGAACAGGCCCTTCATTACTCCAACGAGCTCTACCGGGCCATATTTGAAACCACGCAAAATGCCACCTGCATCATTGACGAGCACGGCAGGGTGGCCCTGTGCAACAACGCCTTCTCCCGGCTGTTCAAGAAGCCCAAGGAGGAAGTCATAGGGCAAACTGTCTGGAAATCCTTCGTCCATCCCGAGGATCTGGACACCCTGGCTGAATACCGCAGCCGTCGGCTAAGGAAATCCGGCGCGGCTCCCAAATGCTACGAGTTCCGCTTTGCCGACAGCCAGGGGGGGATAAAAAACATGCTCAGCACCGTGGATCTCATCCCCGGTACGCAGCGCACCGTTGTCTCCCTGATGGACATTACCGAGCGCAAGCAATTCGAAGCGGAGCTCGAACGCAGAGCCTTTTACGATTCCCTTACCGGTCTTCCCAACCGGGCCCTGTTCATGAACCGTCTGGCCTGGGCCATGGAGCGCTATGGCAATGAGTCGCGCTACGGCTATGCCATCCTGTTTCTGGATCTGGACCGCTTTCGGCTGCTCAACGAAAGCCTGGGTCACGATGTGGGGGACCAGCTGCTCCAGGCGGTGGCCTCCCATCTGGAGAACGGGCTGGACAGCAAGCATACCCTAGCCCGCTTCGGCGGGGATGAGTTTACCGTGCTTCTGGAAGAGGTCTCCGGATATGCAGAGGTAGCCCGTCTGGCGGAAAGGATACAGTCCAGGCTCAACCGGGTCTTCTCCCTGCAGGAGCACAACATCCACACCACCTGCTCCATCGGCATAGTCATCGGCTCGAAGGAGTACCAGGATCATAGCCTGGTGGTCCGCGACGCTGAAACAGCCATGCAGCGGGCCAAGACCGAGGGGCAGAACTCCATCAAGGCCTTCAATCCGGAGATGCATGAGCAGGCTCTCAAGTTCCTCCATCTGGATACCGAGCTGCGGCAAGCCCTGAAGAAAAAGGAGCTTTTCGTCTACTACCAGCCGATCCTGGATCTGATGGAGCGGCGGATCATTGGCTTCGAGGGCTTGATCCGATGGCACCATCCCCATCGCGGGCTCCTCATGCCGGGGGACTTCATAGCCCTGGCAGAAGATACGGATATCATTCATCCTCTGGGCAGGATGATCCTGGAGACGGCCTGCTGTCAGCTTAAAGCTTGGCAGGAAAGCTTTGGCCGGAGCGACCTGCTGATGAACATCAACCTTTCGGCCAAGCAGTTCTCCCAAGCCGACCTGGATATACTGGTCCGGGATATCCTCCATTCCGCCGGGCTCAAACCGGAATGCCTGGAGCTGGAGATTACCGAGTCGGTTATCATGCAGAACGTGGAGACTTCCACTGCCATGCTGAATCGAATCAAGGGGCTGGGCGTGAAGCTGGCCATGGACGATTTCGGAACCGGATACTCTTCCCTCAGCTACCTGCAGCGCTTTCCCATAGACAGCCTGAAGATCGACCGCTCCTTTGTCTGGGGCCTGGAAGAGCGCCAGGAGAACGTTGAGCTCATTAAAACCATCGTCTCCCTGTCCAGGAACCTGCACAAGGAGCTCATCGCAGAGGGCATCGAGACCCAGGCACAGCTGGAGAAGCTAAAGGAGCTGGGCTGTCGATTCGGTCAGGGATACTACTTCGCCAAGCCCATGGAGCCCAAGGCCGCGGAGCGCTACCTGCAAGACGGCCTCTCCGGGAAATGAGGCCCTGCGCTCTGCCCCGCTCACAAACAAAAAGCCCGCACCTGGGTGCGGGCTTTTGAGGGCTCCTCGAGGATAGGGCTGTCTAGAACAGGCCGCTTACCTTGCCGGTGTTCGGATCCACGTCCACCTTGGTGTAGGCCGGGTTGGAGCTCGTCCCCGGCATGAAGGGGATGGTGCCGACAACGGGTACCAGGAACTTGGCCCCGGAGTAGATGTAGATGTCGCGCACCGGGAGCCGCCAGCCCTTGGGCACCCCCTTCCAGGTGGGCTCGTGGGACAGGCTGAGGTGCGTCTTGGCCATCATGGTTGCGTAGTCCTTGTACTTGGGATCGGACTCGATCACCTTGAGCTTCTTCTCCGCCTCGGGCAGAAAGTCCACACCGTCGCCGCCGTAGACCTCGCGGGTGATGATGTCCACCCGCTCCCGGAGCGGCTTGTCCATGGAGTAGAGGAACTCGAACTTGGAGTCCTCCTCGCAGGCGTCGATGACCGCGTCGGCCAGCTCCAGGGCTCCGTCGCCGCCGTCCATGAAGTGGGTGGACTTGGCGCAACGGGCACCGGCCTCTTCGGCCCGCTTCTTGACGAGGTTGATCTCCTCTTCCGTATCCGTGGGGAAGACGTTGACGCAGACCACCGGGTTCATGCCGGACTTGCGGATGACGTTGATCAGATGGGTCATGTTGGCCATGCCCTTGTCCAGGAGCTCCAAGTTCTGCTTGGTGTACTCCTCTGGCAACGGCAGGCCCGGGGTGACCTTGGGGCCGCCGCCGTGCATCTTAAGCGCCCGGATGGTGGCGGTCAGCACGGAGACGTGCGGCTTGAGCCCGCTGTTGCGGCATTTCACGTTCCAGAACTTCTCAAAGCCGATGTCCGCTGCGAAGCCGCTCTCGGTGACGTGGTAGTCGAACATTTTGAGACCGATGCGATCGGAGATGATGGAGGACTGTCCCACGGCGATATTGGCGAACGGGCCGGCGTGCACCATGCAGGGCTGGTACTCGGCGGTGCACATGAGGGTGGGGTTGATGGTCTGGCGCATCCAGGCGGTCATGGCCCCTCCGACCTTTAGGTCGCCCGTGGTCACGGGCTTGCCGTCTCGGTTGAAGGCCACGGTGATGTTGTTGAGCCGCTCCCGCAGGTCGGCCAGGTCTTTGGCGATGGACAGGATGGCCATGCACTCGGAGCTCACCGCGATGTTGAACCCGGACTCCATGGTGTATCCGTCCATGCGGCCGCCGAGGCCGATGACCATGTTGCGCAGGGACTGGGCGCAGAAGTCCATGATCCAGTTCATCTGAACGTTCTTGGGGTCTATGTTCAGGGCGGGAATGCCGGAGAGCTTCTCGATCTTCTCGGGACTGTAGTTCCGCTCGTGCTGCATGCGCGAGGTCAGAGCGACCATGGCCATGTTGTGGGCGTTCATGATGTCATTGATGTCTCCGGTGAGGCCCAGGGAGAACTCGGTCATGGGGATCAGGATGGCGTTGCCGCCGCCTGCTGCGGATCCCTTGATGTTCATGGTCGGACCGCCGGAGGGCTGCCGCAGGGCGCAGCCGACGTTTTTGCCCCGCTTGCCCAGGCCCTCCATAAGGCCCACCGAGGTGGTGCTCTTGCCCTCACCAAGAGGTGTCGGAGTGATGGCGGTCACCTCGATGTACTTGCCATCGGGACGATCTTGGAGCCGATTCATAATGTTCAGGAAGTCCAGCTTGGACAAGCGGCCCATGATGTTCATCTCTTCCTTTTGCAGACCCAGCTTGTCCCGCCACTCCTCGGGGGTGGGCATGTTTTCCTCAGCTGCCTCGGAAATCTGCCAATCCTTCATCTTCGAGACATCGTATGCCATCGCAGAGACTCCTTATGGTTTGAAAGTTATAAGGAATATCGCCCTCACGGGCCGGAGAGCCTCTTAAGTGTGTCATCTCGTGTATACTGTAAAAAATGGAGATATGTCAAAACCCCATTTCCCTTTTTCCCACCGGGCCTCGGCCCGAAAGGCCGTCTGTAGAAGCGTCTGCCCCAACCCCCTTAACGATCCAGTGGATCTGAACAAAAAATATCAGCAAAAACAAAAGTTTACAAGAACAGATTGGCAATTGCAGGCCCCAGGCCCGGCTGTTTGCCGCCTTTGCCCTTGCAACAGGAGGCTGGAGTAAAAAAATCGAAATATAAAGAAATTTGGCGATACAAAAAATTTAACTTGTGGAAAACAAAAGGAACCCCTGTGGAAAACCGTGTCGAAAATGAGATAATCCTATAGCCGTTGGGACTTCAACCCGGAAGAAGCAAATGCGCGGTACTGCCTATATTTTTATTTTTAATCAATCATTACAATATATTAAAAATAAACCCCAAACTGTCGCCTTGCTCTTCGAATTGATCCATATCCCGTGTTGTAAAACTCTCGAAAAAAACTATGCTGGCAAACCTATGAGCAACGCGTGGTCCAAAATAAAACTAATTCTTGAAAATCGTTTAAAATCAGGAATATTCCAGGTTTGGATCAAGCCGCTGCAGGGAGAGCTAGAGGATAGGACTCTGTTCCTCACAGCTCCCAACGATTTTGTGGCCTCCTGGATCAAAGAGCGGCTCCTGGAGACCATTCAGCAGGCCGCCGAGGAGCACCTGGGCTACAGACCCGAGCTGAGCCTGCTCACTGCCAAAGGGTCCAACGGAGGCACCAGGCCTCCCCTGGGTGACGGCAAAGGCCAGAAAAGGCTCAGCCTGCCCCTTGAGGAGCCCCGACCCGCAGTCCAGTCCGTCAACCGCTGGCGTTACTCCTTCGAAGAGTTTATCGTCGGCCAGTGCAACCAGCTGGCCTATGCCGCCTGCACCAGCTTGTGCAATCTGGAGTTCCCCGCCGGAAGCATCTTCCTGTGCTCCGGGCCGGGCTTGGGCAAAACGCACCTGTTGCAGGCCATCGGGAACCATGTCTGCCGGGAGCGGGGCACGAAGAGCATCAGCGTAGCCTACCTCTCCTCGGAGCAGTTCGCCAACCAGATGGTCCAGGCCCTGAAAACGAAGACCATCGACGAGTTCAAGCGCCGCTACCGGGAGAGCGTGGACCTGCTGCTGCTGGAGGACATCCATTTCTTCCAGGGCAAGGAGAAGATGCAGGAGGAGCTCCTGTCCCTGATCAAGGCCCTGGAGGCCAGCGGCCGCAAGGTGGTCTTTACCAGCTCCTTTCTTCCCAAAGAGCTGAACAAGGTGGACTCGCAGCTTACCTCCTACTTCTGTTCCGGGCTCCTGGCCCCCATTGAAAAGCCGGATTACGACCTGCGGGTCAGATTGATCGAAAGAAAGGCCAAGCACTTCCAGATCAATATCCCGGAGGAGGTTTCCCATCTGGTAGCCGGACAGATCAAGCACGACATCCGGCAGCTGGAAAGCTGTATCCAGAATATGGCCCTCAAAGCCCTCCTCCTGCGCCAGGAGGTCTCATCGGACCTGGCCAGGGAGGTGCTCCAGAACTACTCTCAACAATCAAAGGCTCCGGACATTCAAGAGATCATCGACTTCGTCTGCCAAACCTTCAATCTGCCCCAGCCGCAGCTCGGCTCCAAAAGCAGAAAACGTCAGGTGGTCATGGCCAGGAACACCGCCTTTTACCTGGCTCGGAAGCACACCGACCTCTCCCTCAAGGACATCGGAAAGCAGTTCAACCGAAGGCATTCCACCGTTCTGAAAGGAATTACCAATGTGGAAAAGGAGATGAGCAAGGATAGCACCACGGGGAGACAGCTCACCAGGATTATGGAAAGAATGGACCATTAGCCAGATGCCAACCAGCAGGGAAAAACCCTCTCCTCTTCCCACTCTTGAAGATCTGTGCCTCTAGCGAGTCTGCGAGCGGGCGCGGGGCATTGTTCAAGGTACGCATTCGTCGGAGGAACCGAAAACAAGAAGGCTTGTTTGTTGTTCGGGAAAAGGAAAAGCCCCGGATGGCTTGCCTTCCGGGGCTTTTCTTTCCTGGGCGTATCGATACATCAATGATACCCTGCTCTATCACAAACGCAGCTCGAACTTGGAGTACTCCTTATCGTACTCGGTCCAGTTGCATTCCGCATTCTCCACGCGGCTCACGGTCGAGCCCTGAGCCAAACGCCCCTTGAACTCGTGCAGGGCTTTCTCATCGCCCTGAGCCAGGACCTCGACGCGGCCGTCGCTCAGATTGCGCACCCAGCCCTTGATTCCCAGATTGTCCGCCTGATTTTTGGTCCAGGCCCGAAAGTTGACGCCTTGAACCTTTCCCGAAATCAAGCAGTGTAGACTCTTCATGCATATCCCTCCTTTATGGTTGAACAGGCTTTTGCTCAGCTTTTGCGCCTGCTTCCAGGAATCCCCTAGGCAAGCTCCCTCTCCCAGCCGCTGCGCAGGATCTCCTTGGCCGGCATGAGCCCTGTGGCGCTCGCGGAGACGATATTGCCGGCCACTCCCGCCCCGTCTCCGGCCACATAGAGGCCCTGGATCGCGGTCTGCAGATGCTCGTCCGTCTCTATCTGGGTAGCAAAGAACTTTATTTCCGGAGCATAGAGTAAAGTTTCATCATTGGCAACTCCAGGAATCACCCGGTTCAATTTTTCCAATCCTTCCACTATGTTGGTCAGGATCCTTTCCGGAAGGGCCATGGCGATATCCCCGCAGACCACGCTGAAAAGGGTGGGAATGAGGTAGCCCTTCTGTACCCTGGGCCAAGTGGAGCGCCTTCCCCGCTTGAGATCTCCGAAGCGCTGCAGAATGGGCTTTCCGCCGCCGATGAGGGAGGCCAGGCGTCCTATGGACTCCCCATAGGACTGATTGTCAGTCACCGGCTCGGTAAGCACAACCTTGGAAAGGAAGGCGAAGTTGGTGTTCTCCGATTTGGTATGCAGGTAGGCATGGCCGTTGACGCACACGAAATCCTGATAGTTTTCCTGGGAAACGAAGCCTCCGAAGTTGGTGCAAAAGGTCCGGGTCTGATCATCGTACTTCCTGGTCTGGACAAAGAAGGTGGGATCATAGATGACCTCGGTGAGATGGCTCATGATATCGTTGTGCACCTCCACTCTGACCCCCACCTCGATCCCCCGCTGCTTGCGCGGAATGCGGTAGCGCCTGGCCAGGGAGCCGAGCCACTCCGCTCCCACTCGGCCGGGAGCGAGGATGATGCGCGGCGCGTAGAAGTTGCGCTTTGCGGTTTTCACCCCTTTGGCCCTTTTCTGCTCCACAATGATGTCGGACACCTCGGTATCAGAGAGGATGTCCACTCCCCGGGAACGTATATGCTCCACCATCCCCTCTATGTGCCTGGGCAGCTGATCGCTTCCCAGATGCTTCTGCTTGATGATCAGAAGCTCGATACCCTCTCGGCGAGCCTCCTGTCTGATCCGTTTCGCCTCTGCCATATCGCTGGGATACACCTGGCCGTCCATGCCGAAACGGTTGAATATGGCCTCGGTTTCGTCGATGAGCTCAACAGCCTTCTCCTTGCTCAAAAACTGGGTCAGATCGGTCTTGCCCAATTTGTGAATGTAGTTCAGCTTGCCGTCGGAAAACAGTCCGGCACCGCCGAGACCGCAGAGCACGTTGCACGGGCTGCAATGAACGCATTTCTGGCTGCTGGACACGGGACAGGCTCGGTTCTTCGGCAGCTGGCCCTTGTCCAGAAGGAGGACGGAGGCCCCGGAATGCTCGGCCAGATAGTAGGCGGCGAACAGGCCGGCCGGACCCCCTCCGACGATGATCACATCATATTCGGTTTGCATGTCTCAAAATGAATGCTGCTGTCAGCGCAACCGGAGGCAAAGCTGACTTATTGGCAATTCATTGAAGAACTCGACAGTCAAGGGTTTTCCAATAACATATTGTTTCTACAGCTGATATTTATGAGCTGGTTTGACTGTGAATGCTTTTGACTTCTTTCGCTCTGTGCCGTGCGCTATGTCCACTTAAGGTCAGGTTTTTGCTCTTGCTGTGGAGCTGTCTATCAGCTCTCTTCGCCATGCGCCCTGCGCTTTGCGCCATGCGAAAACAACCGTGAACTTTGAATTCTCAAGTGAAGAATAAGTCCAGGGCCGCTCGCCTTCCAGCCTCATTACAGGGCTCTGGCCGCCTGCCGAACGCGCTGGGCCACGGTGAAGCCCACCAAAGCAAGATAGACAATCAGGCCGGACCACAGGACGTTTTCTAAATGTGCCCTGAAAAGCAGGGCCAGGGCGGCCCACAACATAAAGTAGCCTGTTCGGATCAATCTGTCCATCAAGCCCACCCGGCACTCTCCGCCCAAGCCCTCTATTCTGGCCTTGGTGTAGCTCACCAGGCCGGTGCCAAGCAGGGCCAGGAACATGAGCAGGCTGGGCCAGAACCTTTCCGGCAGCGTGGTCCAGAACAAAACCCAGAAGCCAAGCAGAAAGAAGCAGTCCGAGATCCTGTCCAGGGTGGAATCCCAGAAGGCGCCGAAGGAGCCTCCTTGCAGCCCCTGCTCTCTGGCCAAAAAGCCGTCCAGGGTGTCCGCCATTCCGGAGAGGGCGAGAAAAACCAGGCCGGCCCACAAAGAGAAGTAAAAGCCCACCGGAACCAGGGCAGCCAAGAATGCGCCGACGGCCGTCATCTGGTTCGGGGTGAGCCGGGTGCGCCGCAGCCAGGGCAGCATCCAGCGCCGGATAAAGGCGTAATAGGTGCGGCCCGGCCAAGAACGTCTTATGTCCATGGCAGTCCCGTTACAGGAAGATTTTATCTAGAGCCCAGGCCGGCACAGTAGATAACGCTCTCCTCCTGGCCATCCAGGCCCAATAGACCGTTGAGCTCATCATCCAGCAGGGCCGCCACCGGACAGGCTGAGAGCCCCAGTGCCTCGGCAGCCAGGAGCAGGTTTTGACAGACATGTCCCGCGTCCATGAGGATGTAGCGCAGGCCGCGATGCCCGTACTTGGACATATTGCGCCGAAAAACGGCTGACCAGCAGAAGGCCGCTGCAGCCTGCCCCATGAAGGATTGCCCGATGCATCCCCGGGCCAAGGCCGGACCGAAATCGCCTTCGCCCAGCCGTTCCAGCACCGATTCGCGAAAATTCCAATGATACACCCCACTGGCAAGCCCCTCCACATTACGGATCACCATATAGGTCTCTATGGGATACAGAGCTCCGGCAGAGGGGGCGGTTCGCACCGTCACCTGACCCATTCTACCGCTGGGCCCCTGGCTGGCCCAGAGGAGAGCGGACAGGGCCTCCAGGCTGAGCCCTGCCTGGCCGAAACGCCGCCTGGAGCGCCTGGAGGCGAGAGCATCCTGCAGATCGGCCTTGGGGAGAGCTGGCTGGGGCAGCTCCACGCGCTCCGCATCGGGGTAGGTCTTGTACAAGGGGCCGGGGGCGATGTTCGGCCGGTCCAAAGCGAGCAAGCTCCCCCGATCAAACTTCGTTTCCTGGAGATACTGCCATCCCAGGGATTTCTTCAGTTCAGGCATAGGACTGCTCCTGTTCTCCAGTTTTCCAACTCAGGGCCAAGCGTAGAGGAAAGCTATCTGGCCCAGTCCGACAACAAAGCCGAGAACCCCGCCGAATATCTCGATGAACCAGAACTCGCGCTTCATGATGGAGAACAGGGTTTGCTCCAGCTTGGGCATGGAGAACCCTTCCACCTTTTCCTGAACAATCTTTTTGAAGTCCAGTCGGCTTTCCAGCTCCCGGGCCGCCTGGTCCACCATATCCGGAATGAAGCGCTCCACTTCCTGGAGCACCAGATGCTTGGTCCGGTCAATGACCGGCCCCTTGAGGACAAAGGCGAGCATGGGATGAATGGCGGTGAGCTTCTTGTGCAGAAAATCTTCCACGTAGTAGCCCACCAGGGTGCGCAACCGTTGCTGAAAGGCAGGATCGTTCACCGCCTGCCAGACATCGGTGTGGTTAACCAGCTCCTGCTCCACCAGCCGGCCCAGATTGAAGGCCAGCTCCCTTTGCCTTTTGGGAAACAGGCCTTGCCAGGTCCAAAATCCGATGCGAATCGGCCGGCGGGGATGGAAGAGCATCCGGATGGCCAGATAGTTGGTCATCCATCCGATAAAAGCGCAGATAACCGGAGCGAGAACAAGCTTTACATTCATTGGTCCGCTCCATCGTCAAGTGCATTGAGTCGCTCCAGATCGCTGCTTCCATGCACAGTGAGCCTGGTGGACAGGAACCATTTCCAGAGCGCAAATATCGCCGCTGCCGCTATCGCAGCTCCCACGGCCAGACCCAGCTTCGGCTGCAGCAAAAGATTGTATATGCTTCCGGCCAGCAGGCAGATGAGGAGGATTGCCGGAAGCATTCCCAGCATGGAGCCGAGGAGGTAATCCCGAAAGGAGACATGGCTCACCGCGGCCGCCATGCTCGCTGTGGTGAACCCAATGGGCAGGTTGCGCAGGATGATTATAGAAAGCAACCCCTTGTTGGCTGCGCTACGGCTCAGCCCCTGGAGCTTGGGGCCCGATATTCTTTGCAGCCGCTCTCGGCCGGCGTAGCGGACAACCAGAAAGGTGAACAGGGCGCTGGCCAGATTGCCGAGGTAGGCGTACTCAAACCCTTTCCAGGGCCCCACAACCAGCACGGCTGCGGTATTGAGAACCGTCATGGGAAACATGGTCATCCCGGCGATCAGATAGGCTAGGAGCAGAATAAGGGGCAAATAAACGGTGCTCTGCACTTCGGATATTAGCCAGCGAATGCTCTCCACGTCCAGGTACTCCGCGAGCGGGCTCCAGCGCCAGAGCATGGCCAAGCCCAGCAGAAGGAGCAGGGAGCAGAAAACAGCAGTCATTCCCTTATTGCGCTTGATGGGAGCCAGAATCCGGTTCATGCTCTGGGACGGCCTCCTGGAGAACGCTCTCGATGCTGCAAGGTTTCTCCTCAGCGCAGCCTCAGGCCGCACATGTATACAAGGGTAAGCATTTCCTGGGCAATAGACAACACGGCTGAAAGGGGTTGCTGCAATCCGGTGTTTCATAGGAGGCCTTTCCTTGTCCAGCTGGAGTGCCTACCCAAGCAAGCTTCCGCTTGGAAATCGATTTGACAAACGGGATTTCAGGCATTATTCTAAAACTCATTACTACTTTCTGAGGAGGAATATATGCTCAATCTGACCGACGGGGCGAAAGAGCTTCTGGACAAGCACTTCGCCGAAAAAGAAGAAATCCCTTCCATCCGCGTCTATATGGCTGCCGGGTGAGGCGGACCGCAACTCGGGCTTGCTCTGGACGAGCAACAAGAAACTGACGATGTGTTTTCCGTAAACGGCTACACCTTTCTAGTGGACAAGAGTCTGCTGCAAACCGCCGCTCCTATCGAGATCGACGGCACTCCGTACGGGTTTAAGATAGCCTCCCAGCTGTCGGCCTCTGCCGGAGGCTCCGGGTGCTCTTCCTGTACCAGCTGCTAATATCAAGGCCTTTGCAAGCAACAGGCCGGGTCACTTCTTCTGATCCGGCCTTTTTGTTGCTCTTGCGGAGGTGCTGATATGCCCCGCCCCAAGCAAAAGCGTCCGGACTGGGCCACCCGCCGCTTACAGTACAATCTGGAAACCCTCATCCCCCTGCTGTACCACGCCGGGGAAATCAGCGAGGATCAGGTGCGCCTCATCCGCAGGCAAGCCATTGCCGAGGGCGTAGAGGCACGCTCCTCCCTAGGCCTGGATTTCCTCATTCAGCTCAATCTGAGCCGCAATGCGGCCCAGCAGTCCAGCCCCAAACGAGTCACCGAGGAGGTTGTGCTGCAGGCCGTAGGGCGGCGCTACGGGCTGCAGACCAAACGCGTCGACTATCTGGACCTCGATCTCGAGGTCAGCACCAAGACCATTTCCGAGAGCTTCGCCCGCAAGCATCTTCTCGTCCCCTTGCGCGTGGTGGAAGGGGTCCTGGAGCTGTTGGTCTTCAATCCCTTCCAGCCGGAGCTCTGGGAGGACATGGAGCGGGTGAGCTCCATGGAGTTCCGGGTTTTTCTGGGCACCAGGGCGGAGATCGAACGCTTGATCGACGACTACTTCCGGTTTCGCCTGGCTATCCAGGCAGCTGAATCCGAATGCTCCACCGGAGCGGATCTGGGAAACCTGGAAAGCAAGGTCCGGGTTAGCGGCGGGGAGGACCCCCATACCCATAAGCATGTCATTCAGGCCGTGGACTACCTCCTGCGTTCCGCCCTCAGGGAACGGGCCAGCGATATTCATCTAGAGCCCAAACGGGACGAGTCCCTGGTTCGCTTTCGCATCGACGGCGTGCTCCATACCCTGTACCGGCTTCCTTTCACTGTGCACCAGGCCATGATCAGCCGCTTGAAGAGCCTCAGCCGCCTGGACATCGCCGAGAAGAGAAAGCCCCAGGACGGAAGGATCCAGCTGGAGCTGAAGGGAGTGCCTACGGATGTCCGTATCTCAACCATCCCGGTGGCTTTCGGGGAAAAGATGGTCCTGCGGCTATTGTCCAGCGAGAGCACCATCAAGAACCTCTCCGACCTGGGGATGAATGCGGCCCAGCTCCCTGAATTCCAAGGCTTCCTGAAGCAGACTTACGGGCTCATCCTGGTCACCGGTCCCACCGGAAGCGGCAAATCCACCACCCTGTACTCCACCCTAAAGCACCTGGCCGAGCCCGGACTGAACCTGGTGACCCTGGAAGACCCCATTGAGATGGTGGTGGACGAGTTCAATCAGATCGGAGTCCAGCCCCGGATCGGCATTACCTTCTCCGAAATGATCCGCTACATCCTGCGTCAGGACCCGGATATCATCATGGTGGGTGAGATCCGCGACCTGGACACTGCCCGCCAGGCGGTTCAGGCCGCCCTGACCGGACATCTCGTTTTCTCCACTCTGCACACCAACGACGCCGCCTCCAGCCTCACCCGACTCCTCGACCTCGGCCTGGAGCCGTTCATGATCAACTCGGCCCTCATCGGAGTGGTGGCCCAGCGGCTGGTACGCTGCATCTGCCCCCATTGCCTGGTGAACAAGGAGGTGGACCTGGAGCGGCTGCGTTTCTGGGGGCTGGAGGAGTTCGCCTCGCATTTCGAAAACGGCATGTTTGAGGGCACCGGGTGCGAGCATTGCCGCCGAACCGGATATTTCGGCCGTACCGGCATTTTTGAGATCATGCCCGTGGACTCCGGGGTCAAGCAGGGCCTGAAAGACGGGCTTGAGCTCGCCGACCTCCAATCGCTGGTGCGGCAAAAGGGCATTTTGGACCTTCTGCAAGCCGGCATCCGCAAGGCAGCCTCCGGAGAAACCACCCTGACGGAAGTGCTCCGGGTGGCCGGAGGATCCTATTCCACCGCCTTTAGACAATGATCCGGTAAACAAGAACCTATCCAGCCACTCCGCCCCAGGAGCCGCAACACGGTGCTCACCTTTCTCCTCCTCTTCTTCGCCGTCTACGGCGGCATGCAAGCGGTCATCTTTCTCAAGCTCCAGCCTATCCTGCCGCAGCTCCGGCTGGCCAAAATCGTCCTTGGCCTATTTCTCGCCCTGATGGTCGCCAGCCCGGTACTGACCCATCTGCTCGACCATTGGGGCAGGACGGGCTGGGCCAAGAGCTGCGGCTGGATCGGCTACTCCTGGATGGGCTTTGCCTTTCTCGCCTTCTGGATGAGCCTTCTGCTCTTCGGGGCCGAGATTACCCTCTGGGCCCTGAGGCGGGGCGGGCTGTCGCATCTGCCTTCGCTGCCGGACAAGCCGGCAGCCTGGGCCCTGCTCCTCGTCTGCCTCGGGCTTGGCCTCTACGGCCATCTGGAAACCAGGCGGCTGGTCACGGAACGCATTTTTCTGAGCAGCCCCAAGCTGGACAGGGCCTTTGGCCTGCGACTGGTTCAGATCAGCGATCTCCACCTCGGCCTGCTGTCCTCGCCTCAGCGGCTGGAGCGCATTATCAAGCGGATCGAGGACCTCAAGCCGGATCTCCTGGTTTGCACCGGTGATCTGGTGGACGGCAACCTGGAACAGCTCCAGCAGTGGGCCCCTATGTGGAAAAGCCTCTCCCCTCCCCTGGGCATGTACGCAGTTACCGGCAACCACGAGTACTACACCGGGCTGGAGGAGTCCCTGGAGTACCTGCGCGCTTCCGGTTTCCGGGTCCTCATGAACGAGTCTCTTCAGCTCGGACCGGACATAGCGCTCATCGGAACCGAGGACGCGCTCCATGGAGACTGCGCAGTGGAGGAGCGTCTTCTGGGCCGGACTGATCCGAACCTTTTTCGCCTCCTGCTCAAGCACCGGCCTTTGCTCTGCAAGGAGCCGGTTGACCTTCAGCTCTCGGGCCACACCCACAAAGGGCAGATCTTTCCCTTCAGCTTGTTTGTCGGGCTCCACTATCCCTACATCTCCGGCCTGCATCAATTGAGCCGGGGAAGGAGCCTCTACGTAAGCCGAGGTACCGGCACCTGGGGACCGCGCATCCGCTTGGGCTCACGCCCGGAAATCACCTTGATCGAGATCGCTTCTTCAGAACAGGCGGAGTGAGGGCATGGGGCAGGAGTTTTCCGGAATCATCCTCTGCGGCGGATTGAGCAGCCGCATGCAGGGAAGAAACAAAGGGCGCCTCTCCCTGGGAGGGCGGACGTTCCTCGAACGCCTGCTGAGCACGCTGCGCCCCTTTGTTGCCGAGCTATTCCTGGTAACCCGCGATCCCTGGCTCTTCGAGCCGCAACCCGGGGTCCAGGTGGTCTGTGATCGATATGCCGTGCGCAGCTCGCTCACCGGAATACAGGCCGGGCTTTTCCATTGCCGGACGCGGTTTGCCTTTGTCGCCGCCTGCGATATTCCCTTTCTGCAGCCCGAGATGGTGCAGCTGCTGCTGGGGGAGTGCTCTGAAGAGGTGGATGTGGTGGTGCCCATCTGCGCAGGCTATTTCGAGCCCCTGTGTGCTGTGTACTCCAGGGATTGCCTGCCGGCTATAGAAGGCCTGCTGGAGCGCAAACAGCTCAAGATTACGAATCTCTACAGCCGGGTTCGGGTCAGGGAGGTGGCAGAGGAGAGGCTCCTCCTGGCTGACCCGGAGCTTTTGAGCTTTTTCAACATCAACACCAAAGAGGATTACGAGCGGGCCCTTAGATGGTTTACGGAAGAGTGAAGCCAGATCTGCAGCTCCGAGGCTTGTTCTTTTCCCGGAATCACCCTTCCTGCTCCGGAAATTGTACTGTTCCGGACAATGCTCAGCCGGAGTAGACCCGGGCCAGAATCCGTCCTCCGCCCCGATCCAGAATCCGCTTCGCCAGGCTCCGTCCCACAGCCGCCGCTTCCTGCGGCCGGCCCTGCTCTTGGTCTCGAACAACTTCCCGGCCCTCAACATCGGACACAAACCCTTGCAGCCATAGGCTGCCGTCGGCTTGCAGACTGGCGAAACCTCCGATGGGAACCTGACAGCCCCCCTCCAGGCGATGCAGGTAGCTTCGCTCCGCGGTTACGGTGCAGGAGGACTCCGGATGATCCAGGAACTGCAGCATGGCCTGCAGGTCTGCGTCGGACTCGCGGTACTCCAGGCCAAGCGTGCCCTGGCCGATAGCCGGCAGGAACCTAGGCGGCTCCAGACGCTCCTCAAATTCGGCCCCGAGCTCCAATCGCTTCAGGCCCACCGAGGCGACTATGATGGCATCGAACTGTCCCTGTTCCAGCTTGCGCAGCCTGGTATCCAGATTGCCTCGCAGCGGGACGAGCTGAAGGTCCGGCCGCAGGGCTAGAATCTGGGCTTGACGCCGCAGGCTGCTGGTACCCACTACTCCTCCCTGGGGCAGGGAATCCAGCCCGGAATAGGCAGTGCTCAAAAAGCAGTCGCTGGGATCATCGCGCTGCGGGATGACCCCGAGCACCAATCCCGGAGGAAGCTCGGCAGGAACGTCCTTCATGCTGTGCACTGCCAGGTCGGCCTCGTCGCGCTCCAGGGCCTCCTCGATCTCTTTGACGAAGAGCCCCTTGCCCCCTACTTTGGCCAGAGGGACATCTTGGATCTTGTCCCCGGAGGTCTTGATCTTCTTCAGCTCTACATCCAATTGAGGGTACTGCTCCCGGAGCCGTCCGGCAATATGCTCCGCCTGCCACAGGGCGAGCTTGCTGCCCCGGGTGGCTATACGAATCCTATCTCGCATCGCTTCATCCGTATGGTGGGCTACAGGTCATCCGCAGGTTGCGCAGCTTCCGCCGCCACAGCTGGAGCATCCTCCACCGGCGGACATGCCGAGGTCGCCTACCGGCTCTTTGCCGGTCATCTTGGAACGGCAACGGGACATGAGCTTGCGTGCCTCCCGGCTCTGGCAGCGGGGGCAGGTCACCGTTTCGCCTTCCTTGAACAGTATCTCTTCGAACTCGTGCCCGCATTCGGCACAGCTGTACTCATATATAGGCATACTTTGTCTCCTTATTTTCCATTAAATTCAAGCCGGTCCGCAGCCTCGAACAGAAAGTAGTCCACCATGCGGCACAGGACATGACCGATAGTGATGTGGACTTCCTGGATGAGAGCGGTCACCTCGCTTCGAACATGGAGGGTGTAATCGCAGAGCTGCAGGATATCTCCGCCGTTCTTCCCGGTCAGGCCGGCTGTCAGCAAGCCGCTCTCCTGGGCCGTTTTCAGCCCCTGGACCACATTGGGGCTTGTGCCGGAAGTGCTCAGCCCGACAGCCACGTCCTCCTCTCCGGCCAAGGCCTTGATCTGCTTGCTGAACACAAAGGCGAAGCCGTCGTCGTTGCCTATGGCAGTAAGAACGCTGCTATCGGTTGTCAAGGCCAAGGCCGGAAGTGGCGGGCGTTCCATCTGAAAGCGGGAAACGAACTCGGCTGCTAGATGCTGGGCATCCGCAGCGCTGCCGCCGTTGCCGAAGAAGAGCACTTTGCCTCCCCGGGCCAGATTAAGGGCAATGCACCGGGCCAGCTCAATGACCTTCCCCCCCTGCTGCTCAAAGAACTGCTCCCGCAAGGCCACGCCCTGCTCCACGTACTCCCGGACAATGTCCTTCTCCTCTTCATAGCGATCCTGCATACCCACAGCGCTCCTCCTGGCTGAATCAGCCTTTTCCGGTCAAAGGATACCAAGGCTCCCGGCTCATTCCTCTTGGCCTTTAGGACGGTTCATGCTACCTTCTGGGTCCATGGCCAGCCAGCACAAGCCCGTTACCCAGGCCCTGAGGCCGAAGGACGCCTCCTTTGCCCCCCGGTCCCCCTCTTTGGGCCACACACAGGACCAAGGAGACTGCATCGCCCTGGTGGGCATGCCCGGCTCAGGCAAGAGCACCTTGGCTCAGGAGCTCAGCCGAGCATTGGGCCTGGCCTGGCTGGATACGGATTTCCTTCTCGAGTCCTGGTTCGGGGCCCCTCTGGAGGACTTGAAAAACGGGCTGAGCCGCAAGGAGTTCCTGCGGGCCGAAGAGCGCATCGTGCTCGATCTGTGGGTCCACCGCTGTATCATCGCCACCGGCGGAAGCGTCATTTACAGCCCGCCGGCAATCCGCAAGCTGCAACATATAGGACACATTATCCATTTGCAAGCCGATGTGGAATCCATTATTGCCAGGGTAGCCCGCAATCCGGATCGGGGCCTGATCCTCAATCCGGATCAGGATCTCCGATCGCTGTTTAGCGAACGCACGCCGCTCTATGAGAGCTGCGCCCACTTTCAGGTCAACACCAGCCGCCACTCCTTGCAGCAGTGCTGCCAACAAATCAGGGACTGGATCTATGCCCAGACGGAAGAATGAACGGCGGCGCCTTTTCCAGGAGCTGGCCGAGCTTTATCAGGCCATGCAGACCAGCTACGACGAGGTGGCCTCCAAGATCGGCCTCTCCTGCACACAGTGCACTGATAACTGCTGCGTGAGCTACTTCCAGCACCACACCTATATCGAATGGGCCTACTTCTGGGAGGGCCTAAAGGCCTGCGGAGCGGAAAAAAAAGAAGCCATCCTGACTCGGGCCCAGGATTACGTGGAGCAGGCCCGGGAAAGCCTCAGGCAAAACCGGAAACCGAAGCTCATGTGTCCGGTCAATGAATCCGGATGGTGCCTGCTGTACGATTTCCGGCTCATGATCTGCCGACTGCACGGGGTTCCCAATGTTGTCCGCATGCCAGACGCAAGCGTGCGTTTCTTCCCTGGATGCGAGCTCTGCCAGGATCTCACCCGGGGCATGGCCGAGGTGGCCCGAATGGATCGCACTTTGTTCTACCATCGCCTGGCCGAGCTGGAAAAACGTTTCTTAGGGCCCAAATACGGTCAAATGCCCAAGGTCAATCTCACCCTGGCTGACATGATTGTTCAGGGCCCGCCGCGGATTTAGGCTGCCGGACCGCACCATGACTGGATGAATGCCGAAAAGTTGAGGGGCAAAGGAGCGAAGAGAATGCGGGTGCCAAGGACTGCAAGACACAAAGCCGCGTCTTTGATTCTCTGGCTGGGTATGCTGGGCCTGCTGCTGCCGGCCTGCAGCCATCAAAGCGTGCGGCATCTGGACCGTCAGCCCTGGAGCTTGAACTCCACCCGGTCCCTGGAGATGAACTACCTCCAGTTCAACTACCGCTGCACGCGGAACGCAGACGGGCTCAGGGTTTCCGGCACAGCCTTTCCCCTTCGGGAGGCCATTCCGGAATGGGCGATGTGGACGCAGGACATCTGGCTGGGGGCCTATTTGAGCGACCGGGAGGGCCAGGTTTTGGCCAAGCAGATCGACATTCTCTCACCGCAGCCCTATGACCCGGAGTCCGGCTACTCCTTCGACTTTCTCCTGCAGCCACAGAACATGGCCGGACCGGGCCAGATTTTCATCACCTTCGGCTATCGCCTGGTGCTTTCCGACCGCCGTCCGGATCAACAGGCCGCCTCGAGCGGCGATGCTGCGCAGCCGCGTCTCTTCTTCGCCAACGAGCTCGCCCTGAACCGATTGTAAAGACAAGCCATGCAGGGGGGTACAGGGATGAGCAAGATGCCACTGCAAAAAATTCCTCCGCAGGTGCGTCAAGCAAATCAGAAAGATGTGCCCGAATGGATGCGAGCTACTTGTATCTGAATACGATTCTGCCCCGGGACAGATCGTAGGGAGAGAGCTCCACCTTCACCTTGTCCCCGGGAAGGATGCGGATGTAATGCTTGCGCATCTTTCCCGAAATATGCCCCAATACTTCGTGTCCGTTTTCCAGCTCCACCTTGAACATGGCGTTGGGCAACGCCTCGGTGACCACTCCCATAACCTCGATGGACTCTTCTTTGGCCATACCCTTCCTTTTGGCTTGTTGGTTTCCCGGGGTTGAACTATGCCACGTCCACCCATTCGATTCCGGGCTCCCCGGCGGCCGGCAGATCGAGCACGGCAAAACCGGCCCGGCCGTCCTTGGGCAGGGAAAAGCTGCCCGGGTTGAGAATTCGAACCCCGCTTTGATCTCTGACCCACACCCTTCTATGGGAATGTCCCATACAAATCAAGTCCAGGCTCTGCACAAAGATCTCGGCCAGCCGCTCCGGTCCGGCTCCAAGCCCCAGGCCGTCACCGTGCAGCAGGCCGATGGAGAAGCTTCCTATCTCCACCACTCGGGTCCTGGGCAGTTGCGAGGCCCAGCGGCCGGCATCCATATTGCCGCATACCGAGTAAAAGGCCGGATGGCTGTTCAAATAGGCCCACACCGTCTCCTCGGTCACATCGCCGCAGTGCAGAACGGCGTCCTTATGGCGCAGGATCCGGTCAAATGCCTGCTGGAGCGTGCTGTTGACCGAGGAGAGGTGGGTGTCGGACAGGACGGCAATCTGCATAACCACTCCTGATTTTCGTTTCAGCCCATGTCGGATCCGTCAACCTCGAAGCGGCAGTCCAGCACCAGGGGCTTGGCAAACTCCCCCATGGCCTGAGTATATGGAGCGGCCTCCTTAAGCAGGGCGGCGAGAAAGTCGGCCAGCTTGGAGTCTCCCCGGAGCTTGGTAATCCAGAGCGAAACGAGCTTGCCCTCGGGGCTGAGCTTCAGACGGAGCTCTACGGTGCCCAAGCCCGGCGGGTCGGCCCTGCGCCACAGGGGATCCACCTTGCGCTGAATCAATTGGAGCACCTTTCTCACCCGGGGGTTGGTTAACGGCTGCGACAGGAGCTCATCTTGAAGATCGCTTTTGCCGAAGTAAACCCGGGAGGGCGTTTGCTGCTCCCGAGGCTGCAAATTCGGCAGCGAGGATCCGGCTTCTGGAGCGCCCTTGGGGGAAGCCGCCTTTTCGCGGCCCTTTTCCACCCATCGGACTTTGCGCACCAGCTCCAGGACAAGACGCTCCTCCCGGGGCTCCTGAACCTCCTGTCTGGAGCGCACCGTTTGCACGCCTAAAAAAACGTGCAGCAGGACCGAAATGGTCAGCCCCAAGGCAAAGCATGTCCGCCCCGTCCTTCTGGGCGCTCTGGCTCTGGGAGCCGCATTGATCCTGATCTCATCTCTGTCCATTGCTCCGGGTCCACCAGGTGTGGTCCGCTTCCTTGAACCACCAATCGGTGTGATCGGTGGCCAGTATGGAGGAGGCCAGCTCTCGGCCCCATTTTGTTCTTAGCCTTTGCAAGGCGTATTCCAGCCATTTCGGGGCATAGGGATTGCCCAGATCCTGCTCCTCCTTGAGGGAAAGGATGAGATCCAGCTGGTCCGCGTCCTGAGCCAGAGAGGCCTCCCTGGTGCGCACCTCGTCGAGCTCCTGCATGAGCTCTCCAAGGTCGCTCTCCAGTCCGGTTCCGGCCACCGCATCGCGAAAGGCCCGGTTCTCGTGAGCGGTGTTGTACATGCGGTTCACATAGTTGAAGTCCCCGACCCGGGCCTCGTGGAGATCGTGAAACAGGCACATGAGCACCACTCTGGCCCAATCCGCCTCGCTCCGCACAGCAAGGAGATAGCCAATGATCGTGGTGCGGAAGGAATGCTCCGCAACGCTTTCCCCGCCGCTTCCCAGAAACTGGTATCCGGTGCGCGGGGTCTTTTTCAGCATGCCCACCTCGAAGAGAAAATCAGCCAGTCTTTTCCAGGCCTGCTCTCCCCCCGCATCTTCCGGCATTTGCCCGCCTTTTCCCCGCGCGGCCTGCCACAGTTGATCCCTATAATGGCTCATGAGCGATACTCCGCATTGATTCGCACGTAATCCAGGCTGAGATCGCTGGTCAGCATCTCGTACTCGCCGCTCCCCCGGCCCAGATCAATGCGCAGCACTATATCCCGCCGCCGCATCTGGGGAGCGAGAAGGCTGTCCACGTCTTCCAGAGCGGGTCGCCCTTGTTGAAAAACCGTTCGTCCGGAAATGGATATCTCCACCTCCTCCGGTGCAAAATGGGCCCCGCTCCTGCCAAGGGCTGCCACTATGCGTCCCCAATTGGGGTCCCGGCCGAAAAAGGCGGTCTTGACCAGCGGGGAATGGGCCACGCATCTGGCTGCCTTGGCTGCATCAGAAGCGTCTGCGGCTCCTTGAACCCGCAGGGTGATCACCTTGGTGCCCCCTTCGGCGTCCTCGACAATGAGCCTGGCCAGCTCGCGGCAGACCTCGGTTACTGCAAAGCGAAGGCTCTCCGCCTCCTCTGCGCTGCAGTCCACCTCGCTCCTGCCGTTGGCCAGGCCGAGGAGGCAATCGTTGGTGCTCGTATCCCCGTCCACGCTGATGCGGTTAAAGCTCTCCTCAGCGGCGCTGCGCAGGATCTCCTGCCAAAGGTCGGGAGGGAGGGTGGCATCGGTGAGAATGAAGGCAAGCATGGTGGCCATATTGGGACAGATCATGCCCGCGCCTTTGGCCATTCCCAAAACCCGGACCGTTTCCCCGCCCGCCTCGAAGGAGCGCCAAGCCAGCTTGGGAAAGGTGTCCGTGGTGGTGATCGCCTTGGCCGCATCCAGCGGGGTCCGGGAGGAGGCATTGGCAAAGAGATCCACTGCGGCCCTTTTCCAGCCCTCTAAGCTGAACCGCTCTCCGATGACCCCGGTGGAGGCGGGAAGAATCTCCTCCGGCTCCAGATCGAAGCCCTGGGCCACGAGCTTGAGGGTTTCCCGGCAGTCCTCGATTCCTTCCTCCCCGGTGCAGGCGTTGGCCTGTCCGGCGTTGACCAGGATGCCCCGCGCCTTGCCCCTCCCGGCCAGGTTGGCCCTGGCTACGTGCACCGGAGCGGCCTGAAACCGGTTGGAGGTGAAAACTCCTGCAGCGGAGGCCTCCACGTCGCTGCCGATGAAAACGAGGTCCTCGCGGCCGGTGTACTTGAATCCCGCTGCCGCCGTAGCGAAAAAATACCCAATTGGCCTATCGTACATACAGAGCCTGTCCTGCTGTTTCCACAATGACAAATAACGTAAGTGATCTATTTGCGGTCAGCGCGGCCTCCGGCCGCGCTGACTTATTGGCCGCAGCACTTTTTGAACTTGCGCCCGCTGCCGCAGGGGCAGGGCTCGTTGCGCCCCACCTTGCGATCTTTCCGCTTATAGGGCTGCGGCGCTTCCGAGCCGGATCCGTCTCCTCCGGAGTACTGCAGCTGGGCCTCGGGCTCCTCGTGCTGCAGCTCCTCCTGAGCCACCTGCTCCAGCCGGATATGGCACAATGCCTTGAAGGTATTCTCCTTGATCAGATAGAGCAGCTCCTGGAACAGCTCAAAGCCTTCCTTCTTGTACTCCTGCTTGGGATCCTTCTGTCCGTAGCCCCGCAGGCCGATGCCTTCCTTGAGATGGTCCATGTTGAGCAGGTGCTCCTTCCAGAAGCGATCCAGGCTCTCCAGGAGGAAGAAGCGCAGGATTTCCTGATAATGCTCCCCGGCGCTCGCCTTGAGCTGACCCAGAATCTCCTGCACCCCCTGCCGGGCCCGCTCCTGATCCGGAAGCTCTCCGCTGAGGTCCATGACCCGGTTCAGGGCAAAGACCTCTCTGAGCTTGGCCCGGAGGATGTCCAGGCTCTCCGGATCTGGCTTGTCCTTGCCCTTGTCGTCAAAGGGCTCGTAGAGAGTCTCCAGCACGTCGTCCAGCAGGGACTCGATCACCGGCTCCATGTCCTGGGTGTTCATGATCTCCCGGCGGCGGGTGTAGATGACCTCTCGCTGCTGGTTGAGCACATCGTCGAACTCCAGGAGCTGCTTGCGGATGTCGAAGTTGTGTTCCTCCACCCTCCGCTGGGCGTTCTCGATAGCCCGGGAGATGAACTTGTTTTCAATGGCCTGGCCTTCTTCGACTCCCACTCGGTCCATAAGCCCGGAGATCCGTTCCGAGCCGAAGAGCCGCAGCAAATCGTCCTCCAGGGAAAGATAGAAGCGAGAGCTCCCGGGGTCTCCCTGCCGTCCGGAGCGCCCGCGCAGCTGGTTGTCGATGCGCCGGCTC
>CAZQPF010000046.1:7575-24034 GCA_964595165.1 uncultured Desulfohalobiaceae bacterium | reverse complement strand
GCTGATAGCTCACAGCTCACAGCAAGAGTGAAGAGCAGGAATCTGAACTTAAGACGCATAGCGCATAGCGCAGAAGGGAATTCCAGAGTTAAGGCAAAGAAAGCAAAGAGATAAGTCAAAAGCATTTACACCCAAACCTGCTGGTCAATATAAGCAGCAGAAACAATATGTTATTCAAAAACTCTTGACTGTCGAGCTGCAAAAAGTCGTGCATGAATGCTTCAAGCTCTAGCACCTTCTTGTAACTCTTTGTTTTTACTGACAAATGACAACCGACTTCTGACCTCTGCGACTGCAAAAGGATTTTTGCAGTCGTATCTGTTCAGAAAGCAGCGTTTTTCGGGTTGAGGACTCGCTCGATGTGCTGCAGATTTTTTTCCAGCGCTCCCCGGTTTTGCTCCACTGCTTTGCAGCCCCGCTGTCCGATAGCCTGACGCTCCTGGTCGTCCTTAAAGAGCTGAATAACGTGCCTTGCCAGGTCATGGGAGCCTATAACCTGGAACATGGCCTTATTGCTTTTGAGCATATCTGCTATCTCCTGGAAGTTGTGGAGCTGCGGTCCGGCAAGGATCGGTTTGCTCAAGGCTGCCGGCTCCAGCATATTGTGCCCGCCGACAGAGACCAGGCTGCCGCCTACAAAAGCCAGGTCCGAGGCTGCGTAAAGGGTAAGGAGCTCTCCCATGGTATCGCCCAGGTAGATGGCGGAGTTGCCCGCCTCCTGCCCCTGGCTTCTTCTGGCCAGGCTGTACCCTTTTCTGGAGCACAGACGGGCCACTTCCTCGAAGCGTTCCGGATGTCGCGGAACGAGGATCAAAAGCGCATTGGGAAAGGCGTCACAAACCTGGGAGTGGGCTTGCAATAGGTACTCTTCCTCCCCGGAATGAGTGCTGGCTGCGACCCAGACCGGACGCTGCGAGCCGAAGAGTGAACGCAGCTGCTCGCCCTTGTCAAGGGTGTCCGGGGGGATCCTTTGATCGAACTTGAGGTTTCCGGTGACATGGACCTTGTCTTGGTTGACCCCGAGATCGAGGAAACGTTCTGCATCGGCTTGGCTTTGAGCCAGTATGGCCCGGCAGTTTTGGAGAACGGGGGCAATGAAGAACTTGATGCGCCGGTAGCCCCGATAAGAGCGCAGGGAGAGGCGGGCATTGATCATGACTATGGGGATGCCTTTACGGCTGCAGATACTAAAGCAGTTGGGCCAGATCTCGGTCTCCATGAACAGGGCTGCCCGCGGGTCAACAGTGTCAAGAAAGGACCGCATGCAAAAGGGCAGATCGTAAGGGAAATAGCAGTGCTTGATCGAACTCCCAAAACGCTTTAGAACAAGGTCCGAGCCGGTTGGAGTGGTGGTGGTCACCACGGTTTCCTGCCGGGGATAGGAGGCTCGCAGGGCCTCGATGAGCGGCAGAGCGGCCTGGGCCTCACCCACGGATACGGCGTGCAGCCAGAGGGATTGCTGGAGCGCAGGGAAGGGCATCCGGCCGAAACGCTCTGCAAGTCTGTGTTGATAGCCAGAAGAACGCAGGCTCTTGAGAAGGAGGCGTGACAAAACCAAGGGGACAGCGGAAGAGGCAAGAAATGTATATATGGACAGCATCAAAGTATAGCGTTTCATAAATTTTTAACACAGTGAATATAAAAGTGTTATTTAAAAATTAAGTTAAGCTTAACTAATGTAACATATCTATAGTATTAAAATTATAAAGTTTTTAGTTTCCGCGACTGAATATGAGTAAAAAATATAAATGCGCTTCATTTCTGGCATTTTTGGGGTGGTATTCCTTGGCGCTATTAGGCTCGTTTTCGACGAGTGCGGCAAGCCTAAGCATGGGATTTATGCTCATAGCAACGCTTTTGGTCGTGTCTGACTTTTGGTCGGATATTAGAAGAGTTCCAGTAGTTTGGCTTTCAGGGTTCCTAACCTTGTATATATTGGTTAGATCCATGTTTGCCTTGCAGACCTGGCCTACGATAGATGAACATATAAATCCGCACTGGACACATTTTTTACGAGTAACTGGGCTACAGGCCGTTCCCTTTGGTTGGTGGCTCTTTCGAAGTCCTAGGCATATAAAACCTATATTGATTACTGCTTTAGTAGGCCTTTTTTTGGGCCTAGCCTGGAGTAGCCATTGGGACTGGATCATGGCAGGGCAATTCCAGCGTAGATTTATTTGGGGACAACCAAACTTTGTTGGAATGCTAAGCGGGTCAACTATATTGGCTTTATTAGTATGGCTCATGGTCCCCCAGAAACTTCCTATCGTTCGAAGTGATAGTCTTTGGGCTTTTCCTCTTCTTGTTCTATGCTCCTTTATCCTTTATACCACACAATCTAGAGCAGCTTGGTTGGCCTTGGTCATTTCGTTGCTGGTGTTGGCAGTTTTTCTATACTACAAATGGAAACCGAAAGCTTCATCTTTGGCTATTGCGATAAGTTTGGGAACCGGTATTATATGTATGATTGTTGTCGTGCTATGGTATGATAGTAAAAGCATACTGTTGCAAAGAATCACAGAAGAGTGGGATACAATAAAACTTGTTATAAGCGGGGAATGGAATAAAGCTAGCAAGGGAACTGATTCAGTGAACTATCATATACAACAGTGGCTAACAGGCTTAAAAGCAATTTCACAAAAGCCTTTATTTGGCTGGGGTCCTGGAAGCGGTATGGTCATATTGAAGAAGGACAATATACCATTTGGTCATTTTCACAATCTATACATGGAAATCTTCGTTGGGCTCGGCATTTTCGGAACGTTTTTATCAGCTGCAACTGCGCTTGAATTTCTCCGTTCGACAATCAAAGCAAGTAAAAGAGGACTGTTATCGGCAAGGTTATATATAGGAATGTTTACTATAACCGTTTTTATCAGCATGATACTAATGTTTCAGATACGTATAGGACATAGTGAAGGGCGAGCTGCATTAACATTGCTAACCTCGTTTTATGTTCTTGCAGTATTAAAATATTCAAAGACTAAAAATGCTGCTGAAAGTAGCAAATTTTGAATTTAAAGTAATTGAATTTATTATTGCTAAGTTAATTGATTATATCGTTTCATGTCAAGCTTGGATAAGATCTTATTTTTTTCTTGATCTGTGAATATTGAAGAAAATTTAGAACTTCTTTTTTGAATCGGTAGAAAAACATCATTTTTCCAAAGTTCATTGCTTAATACGATTTTTTCAAAAGAAAATAACTCGCTATAATTTTTATCACTCTCTAATTGAAATTTTTTTGCGATATTGCTTGCTGTAGATTCAGGGTCGTCGCAAAAGTCTTCATAGTGTATAACTATATGATTTGGCTTGCCTGAATTTTTAAGAGCAGATTTTATGGATTTGTTCCATAAGTCAATAGCGTAGTCGTGATGTTTCTGTTTCAGAAAATGATCTTTATATCTATATGCACGATCAACAATGGAGGCAACAACATTTGGACCATATCTTACAACATGAACAAATTTTGGATTTGGAACAAATTTCTCAATAAGATATATTTTTTTAAAGTGCTTTGGTGACTTTTCAATCCAACCGTTTGCTTCTTTTTTTATTGATAAGCTGTCTAATGTTTTTGTAAAGCTGTCAGCATAAATTTTAAAAAATTTTGATGATGCATGTGCACTATTTATATAATCCGCGTCTAATAGTTTGTTGAGCTTGGTCAATGCTTGATCGCTCCTATTGTTGGCAAGGCCAAGGTATATCAGTGCTTGTCTTAGAATGCCGCCACTTGCAGCGATGTTGAAGAAGTCTGTCTCAGGAAGAGTGTAAAGCACAAGTTTTTGAGATAAATATCTTTGTACAATAGATGTTCCTGATCGTGAACAACCAACAATAAATATCCTATGTATATCATTAATACGCATGACCATTGAAGATTGCTGTGCCAATGAATTTAATATATTTCTTTCTAATTATAATTTGCTTATTTATCTGCCCAAGGGGTATCATAGGGATAATCAAAATTTTTAAAGTCTTCATCGTATAGAGCTCTTACTAGTTCTAATGATTCTTGACAATAAAGCTGGTATGCTTTTGAGGTGGCATTTGTTTTATGCGGATTCCAAGTTTTTATAATTTTTGATTGATAGCCTAAGGCTTTATTCTGAATATATTTTAAGTCTGTGTCTAAGGATTCAACTTTACCTACAAAATGTATCTTGTTTACTCCACAAGGTATAAAATCAACTTGTCTGTACCAATGAGGATCTTCGTTAAGTCCTCCGGATTGTAAGTAATGGCAAAATTCTAAAAAAGTAATTTTTGAATTTTGATCTTTGCCTAAATTTTGTTTTACTTTCTTTGCTCTTTTATTTCTGACGATGGTATCTAAATAGGAAGATACAATCCTAATAAAAGGGTTTCTAGCTACTGTAAATAAGAAGTACTTAGTAGATAAAGAATATACGTCTTTTGAAGATAGCTTATTGGCTTTGCTGAATTTTTGTTTCAAATGTCTGGATCCTAGCTTAGTATTGAAATTATTATATTTTGTGATGTTTAACACAACAGTCGAATTAGCAGCCTTTGGTATTCTAAAGTATATAAATTTGTTTTTCTTATCAACAGCTATCCTCCTGTTAACCTCGCACATCATTTTAAGGTTAGGTAGGGGGTAAAGCTTATGGAAGGCAGAATATTTTACCCTAAGGTTTCTAATAAGCTTCATAATGCGTTTTAAATATTATTCCTAAATTGAAAAAAGTTCATGTGGTTAACTATTTTGAATTTTGTAGAGAGATTTCTTTGTTAAGTCTGCTATATAATTTGGAAGAGCTCTAGGTAAAGATAGCAGCCATAAAAAGCGTTCTGGTACTTCTTTGTATTGCTTGAAGATGTTAAATTTACAATGTAATCCATATCTGCAATATTCAGCATAATGCTTTATGCGCTTAGATTTTTCTAAATATGCAAGGTGGTTGAATATATCGTCTTTCCAATAATGAAATAGGCCTTTAACATTCGAAAGTCTTCGCTTCGAAGAAGTTTTCGTAAGTCCACTCGGTGAGATGTCTACTATTTGCAATGGCTTGTTGATATATCTAAACTTGTATTTATGAGATATTCTTTTCCATATATAGCTTGGTCTCACGTGGTATTCTCCTGCAAAAGCAGGATATACGTATTCTTTTAATATTTCTGTTCGTATTGCGTTTCTTTTTTCTCCATCGACATTATAGAAGTTTCTAGTTTCCAAATAGTCTGAGTCAGTAGGGTCATAAGGAAATTTTTTTCCATGAATCTCGCCTTCGCTAGTAATGCAAAGGCCTTCAACGCCAGCAAAATGTTTTCTTTTGTTTTCCGGTATATCTTGCCATGCTTTATTTATGAGCCACAAGCAATCTGGTAGTAATTCGTCATCTGAATCTAAGACAAGAAACAATTCTCCATTTGCAATAGATACAGCGTAATTATGCGCAATATGTTTTCCCTGATTTTCTTGATATCTATATGTCACGTGGCAGTTGTTGTCTTTTTGCCACTGATGTATTGTGTTATATGTATTATCAGTTGATCCATCATCAATTACTATTATTTCATAGCTATTGATAGACTGCTTAAGAACGCTATTTAAGGCCTTGGTGATTACTTGAAACCTGTTAAAGGTTGGAATAAAAATTGAAAACAATGGCTTGTTCTGATCGAGCCCGGTGCTTTTTCCCATATTTTATTTTGTTATGTATGTTGACGATGATGGTAAGCTAAGCAATTACTTTGTAAGTAGGTTCCTTCATGTTCATAATTCTATTGATATTGTAGTCTTAAAAGGAATTATTTTTTATCAATCTTCCCTACTATGGGTTAAAGGTCTCACAAAATTAAGGCATTGCAAAATTAGCAATAGAATCAATAAGGGAATGATCAATTCAACTACTTCCTCCAATATAGAGGCTTGTTGCTTTGTTGTTTCAGATACATATATCCCTGCCTCTTTTAACCGATTGGGAAACCTATCTAATATTTTGCTTAAAGGCAGCAATAATGTTGCAATAGCTAATGTAATATATGTAATTTTTTTCTCTTTTAAGCCTTGCCAAGCAACAGCATAATTTTTTCTTATTAAATGGAAGGTCAAATAAAACAGAAATAGAACAATAAATCCTACAATCAACTTTTCAATTATTGGGGCTTTAGACTCTATGTAAAAGTTAATTTTGTCGATACTCATCACAGTAAACTTTTTTTGAAAATCAAGCTCTCGTAAGGCGAAAGCAAAGCATATCACTGAAGCTGCTATCCCTCCTTTCCATATATTTTTTATATACAGAAGAATAAGAAACATGCTGCAAGCAAGCCAGGCAATGACTGAGCCCATTTCAATGGGACCAGCTTCGGACAGCAAGAACTTTCTCTGCTCAGGAGCTACTAGGTTCAATAGCACAATTAAAAATGGCAGCAAGGTGCTCACGAGATACAGGCCATAATAAAAGTAGCGGGATGGATATTTAGAGGCTGGCTTTTTCATATTGTGATATTTTTCAGGTCTTGGTTCAGAAAGCCAAGGCGGTTCGTTGCTGCCGCCGGGGGAAACATTGGTGAGATTTGAATGGTTCAAGCAGGCGCTAGCATATCTCGAATAAAGCTGTACCGCCTCCCAGACAAAAGCCAAATTTCGATTTGCCTGGCAAGGCTACCCCCTGTCAAGGACTTCTTGTTTCGCTTTCCAGTTCTGGCCCAGCTGTCAGGGATTATAAGCTTGGAAGCTCCATCCTCGATCATTCTTGGTCGACGAACTGACATATTGCCTTAGCTCATAGGTTGAAGATTAAGGATCGACGGTTCACCCCCTGGAATGCCTATCCACGTCCTTGTCTTTGTGTATGAAAATGTCTATAAGAGATCTTTTGTCCGCTGAAAGCTTCTTATAACCGTGAGCTGGAAACTTTGAGCTTTCAAGTGAATCCAGAATTTATACTCATTATCCGTTTGAGCGCCATCGGCGATGTGGTCATGGCCTCCGGGGTTATTCCGGCTTTGAGCCGGGCCTTTCCAAATGCCAGAATCGATTGGCTGGTGCAGTCCGAATGCAGCGAGCTCCTGCAGGTGACCCGGGATCTGGACACCGTATGGGTCTGGCCGCGAAGGCAGTGGGGTGAGCTCCTTCGGCAGGGAAGATTATTGCAGCTCGCCTCTGAGGGCGCAAGCCTAGTGAAAAATCTGCGCCGGCAGAAGTACGATCTGGTTCTGGATCTGCAGGGCCTTTGGAAGAGCGGTCTCTGGGCGCTTTTCAGCGGAGGCTCGCGCAGGATCGGGCTTCGTTCCAGCGAAGGCGGCTGGCTGACCATGTCCGAGGTTGTAGCGGTTGGGGAGGATACCCGAATCTCCTCCGAATACAGGATCTTGCTTAAGCACCTGGGTATAGAAGGAGACGAATTTGGCTTGGGATTGCAATGCTCCAGGGAAGATATGCATTGCGTTAGCGAATTGTTTCGGGCTCATAGGGTGAATGATCCTGTCGCTCTTATCTGCCCCTTCACTACCCGGCCGCAGAAGCACTGGCTGGAGTCGAGATGGTCAAGGCTGGCGGAACGGCTTGAAGCTGAGCTTGGCTTCCAAGTCCTGATGCTCGGAGGCAGCTCGGATGGAGAGGCAGCAGAGCGGATACAGCAAGGCTCCCGGGCAGACATAGTAAGCCTGGTGGGAGAGACTACGCTTCGGCAAAGCCTGGCCCTGATCAAGCAGGCGAACCTGGTCATCGGGGTGGATACCGGTTTGACCCATATGGCGGTCCTGTCCGATATTCCAACTGTTGCACTCTTCGGTCCGACCAAGCCCTATTTGCATACCGACAACCAGCAGGCCACGGTTCTGTATCATCCCTACAGCTGCTCCCCGTGCAAGCGCTCCCCGGTATGCAGCGGGGAGTATCCCTGCATGGGGGAGCACGTGGTGGACACCGTATTCATGAAAGCTCAAAACCTCCTCCGGATATGAAAGTAGTTCACCTGGAAACCGGCCTTCATCTTTACGGCGGGGCGCAGCAGGTGGTGTACTTGCTCTCCGGGCTCCAGGACGACCCCAGCATATACAATATCCTGGTTTGCCCGCCAGGAAGCGGAGTTCACTTCTCGGGAGCTCCCCTGGCGGATGAAGCATACGCCCTGAGCATGCGAGGTGAAGCTGACCTTTTATTCTTTGTGCGCTTTCTGCGCCTTCTTCGGCGTATCAGTCCAGAGGTGGTGCATATTCACAGTCGCAGAGGTGCGGATATCTGGGGCGGTTTAGCTGCCAAGCTCGCCGGAACGGCTGCCATCCTGACTCGAAGAGTGGACAATCCGGAGCCTGCCTGGATGGTTGGCTGGAAATACCGCCTCTACGACAGAGTTGTCACTATCTCCGAAGGGATCAGGGAGGTGCTTTCCAAGCAGGGGGTACCGGCAAATAAAACGGCCTGTGTCCCCAGCGCTGTGCAACGTTCGGATTATGAGCAGGAATGCCACGGCGAATGGTTCCTGAGGGAGTTCGGTCTGCAGAAAGATGAAATTCCCGTCGGAGTCGTGGCCCAGTTTATCGAGCGCAAAGGGCACCGCTATCTTCTGGAAGCCCTGCCCGAAATTCTGCAGCGATTTTCAGAAGTGAAAGTTCTTTTTTTCGGCCGGGGTCCTCTGGAAAAAAACCTGCGACAGCGTGTGGTCGAGAAAGATTTAAGTGAGAGGGTGGTTTTCACCGGATTTCGGCAGGATCTGGAAAAGGTCCTGCCCTGCCTTAGGCTTCTGGTTCACCCAGCAACCATGGAAGGACTTGGTGTCTCTCTGCTTCAGGCAGCAGCAGCGCGGGTTCCGATCGTCGCCTTTGCTTCGGGCGGGATTCCGGAAATCGTGCAGCACATGAAAAACGGGCTTCTTGTTTCCCCTAAAGATGTGGCCGGTCTTGCAGCTGCGGTCAATGCCATACTTGAAGATCGAAAGCTGGCGGTGGAAATGGGGCAAAGCGGGCACCGGCTCGTCAGGGAAAGATTTTCCATCCCGGCTATGGCCAGGGGCAATAAAGAGATCTATGAGGATGTCCTGGCTAGCCGTGCTTAAGGAGAATATGGCCAGAACCGGTGATCCCCATATAGCCGTTTTGACCTCTTTTTCCGGGGATGGGGGAGTGGAGCGCATGCTTGTCAATCTCATGCAGGCCTTTGTCCAGCAAGGGGTCCGGATTGACTTGCTTCGTATCCGCAATATCGGAGCCTATGCAGACAAGATTCCTTCTGAGGTGAACATCATAGATCTGCCAGCAAGGCATGCTTTGAGCAGCGTTTATCCCCTCTCAAGATACTTTTCCAAGACCGAGGCTAAGGGGATGCTGGTGGCCAAGGATCGGCCGAGCCGAGCGGCTATCATCGCCCGATCCGTGGCTGGAGCCAAGATACGCTTGGTGCTCCGCCTTGGAACTAATCTGTCCGCCTCTCTGGAGCATAAGTCGCGGCTGGTAAAATGGGGAAGGTTTCTTCCTTCCAGGCTTCTGTATTCCCAGGCAGATAGGATAGTAACCGTATCCCGGGGAGTAGCAGAGGATACCGCCCGGATCACCCGTTTGCCACTGGAAAGGATCCGGGTCATTCGCAATCCTGTGCTTACGCCGGACCTTTTTGCAGCAGCCAAGCAAGATCCCGATCACCCGTGGCTTAAAAACAAAACTACGCCGGTTGTTCTCGGAGTGGGCAGATTGACCCGGCAAAAGGACTTTTCCACTCTCATCAGAGCTGTGGCACAGGTGAGAACTAGCCGGTCGGTTCGCCTTATTGTTTTAGGTGAGGGGAGCAAGCGTCCTGAGCTGGAAAGCCTCATAAAAGAGCTCAAGCTTCAAGACAGCGTGGATTTACCTGGTTTTCATTCCAACCCGTTTTGTTGTATGCAGCGGGCTGATGCATTCGTGCTCTCCTCTCTCTGGGAGGGTTCGCCCAATGTGCTTACCGAAGCTATGGCCCTGGGCACTCCTGTGATTTCCACAGACTGTCCCAGCGGACCCCGGGAGATTCTGGAAAACGGACGCTACGGCCCGTTGGTCAAGATGGGGGACGTATCCTCCATGGCCAGAGAAATTGAAAGGATGCTCGATACGCCGCAAAGCCCTGATCTTCTCCAGGAAGCAGTCAAGGGCTATCACTTCGAGGAGAGTGCTAGAAGATACCTCCAGGAGTTGATCCCGGGCTGGAGTGAGCAGGGCGTTGCTCAGACCTTGGAAAATGAAGCTTGTTCATCGGAGCAGTGAAGTCCAGGCCGGTTGACAAATGCTTATCTCCTATAAATATCAATTCCTTTTCGTCCACATCGCCAAGACTGGCGGCACAAGCATCCGAGCCGCGCTGACCCCGCTTCTCTGGAGCGATCCCTTGCGCTGGCTGCAGTACCTCTGTAACCGAGTCAGCGGCATGAGCGGGCACAGGCTGGGGGTCAAGTTTCCGCGTCACGCCAAGGCGGTGGCGGCGAAAGAGATGCTGCCCGGGGATGTTTTCCGCAGGCTCTTCAAGTTCGCCTTTGTGAGGAACCCCTGGGATCTTCAGGTCAGCTCCTACCATCATATCCAGAAGGAGCGGCCCCATCTGCTGAGCGGAATCGGAAGCTTTGACGACTTTCTCGCCTGGAAGCTCGAGGGGGAGCGGCCCTATCACTACATCCTCGATGCTTCGACCGAGCCGCAATGGGAGTCCTTGATCGATCTCCGGGGGCGATGCCTGGTGGATTTTATTGGCCGCTACGAGCGCTTGGCCGAGGATTACCATTTGGTTTGCCGCAGCATCGGCCTGCAAAAGGCCCCGAAGCTGCCCCATCGCCGTCAGACCGGGAACCGAAGAGACTACCGGCAGTACTACACAGACAGGAGCGCAGAGCTCATTGGGAAGCATTTTGCAGCCGATATCGAGCGCTTCGGCTATCGCTTCGAATGAGCTCCAGGAGTAGCCATGCAGGATATAGATCTGGAATATCTCCAAAATCTCCTCGAAGAAGAGCAGACTGAAGATCTGCTGCGATACTACAAGGAGCATGACCTCCATCCGGCGGATTGGGCGGCCTACCTGGAGCAGTTGAGCTACGACAAGGTGGCCAGGTTTGTTGAGCTCATCGGTGCGGAGAACGGTCTCCCGGTCTTCGAGTTCATCTCCTTCGACGGCAAGGTCGAGGTTCTGGAGGGGTTATCCCGGCGGACCCTGGCCCGGTTGATCAACCTCATGAGCCCGGACGACCGGGCGGATCTGGTTGAAGAAGTGGATGAGTCCATGAAGGAGCGCATCCTGTCCCTTTTGTTCCAGGCCGAGCGGCAGAACCTGCTCAAGCTCCTGAGCTATCCGGAGGACAGCGCCGGGGCCTACATGACCACGGAGTACGCCCTGCTCAAGGAATGGGAGACCGTCCAGAGCGGCCTGGAGCAGATCAGGCTGCAGGCCCCGAAAAAGGAGAACGTATACTATATCTATGTCGTTGGCTCCAGCCTGGAGCTCGTGGGCTTCATCTCCCTGCGCCGCCTTATCATGGCCCCCAGGAGAAGCCTCATCCGGGATATCATGGATAAAAACGTCATTTCCGTGCGCGTGGACGAGGATATCGAGGAGGTGGCCCAGAAGATCCGGCGCTACGATTTCCTGGCCATGCCGGTGGTGGACTACGAGGACCGGCTGGTCGGGCTGATCACCTTTGACGATGTCTACGACATCATCCACAAAGAGGCCACTGAGGACATGTACTTTCTGGCCAACCTGGATACCGACGAAACAGTCAACTCTCCGCTGCACCGCTCGGTAAAGCTTCGGGTGCCTTGGCTCATTCTCAATCTATGCACCGGGTTGCTCGTCATCTATACCGTTCATATGTTTACCGACTCCATCTCCCAGTACGCCGCTCTGGCGGCCATGATGCCCATCGTAGGGCTGCTGGGAGGCAATGCGGGCAACCAATCGCTTACTGTGGTGGTTCGGGCCCTGGCCCTGGGGGAGGTGAGCCTGGCCCAGCACTGGAAGGTGTTGTGCAAGGAGATCGGGGTGGGTCTGTTCAACGGCTTTCTGGTTGGCGGCGTTATGGGCGGGATCTCCTATATCTGGATTCAAAACCCCTGGCTGGCGATGATCCTCTGGATGTCCATCACCCTCAATCTGGTCATTGCCGGGCTAGTGGGCTCCATGATCCCCATCATCCTGCGCAAGCTCAAGTTCGATCCGGCCCTGGGCTCCAGCATTTTCGTGACTACCGCCACGGATGTGGGCGGATTCAGCATTTTTCTGGGCTTGTCCACCCTGTTTCTGCACCATCTGCTGGGAGGCTGAGGCATAGATGCGCCTAGCGGCGTAAAAGGCGAGAAGGAGTAGGGCCGCGGCTGGAGCTTGCCAATTGACGCTTGGCAAAGACTCGATTATTTTTTAAAATAGTATTAAATTGACTCAAGTTTCCCGGATTTCCATCACGCGGCCATGCGGAGCAGGGTTGCGGCGATGGAAATCCGGGAAACTTGAGTTCTTTTCAAAAAAAAACTGAAATAAGTCAGCGTGGCCAGAGGCCACGCTGACTTGGGAAAAAGGAGGATCAGATGCTCAATGGATTTATGGTCTTGCTGGGGATCGTTTTGGTGGCCATTTTCCTCTATCATCTCCACTTAGAGCACGGCCCGGACGCTGAAGAGTGAGACCGTTGCTTGCCTCGTTTTCCTGAAACAAGGGCGGCTCTATGAGCACTGAATCGACCGGCGCTGATCCCTATCGCCGTCAGCGGGAGCAGATGGTCGCCAAGCAGATAGAAACCAGGGGGATCACCAACCCCCTGGTTCTGAATGCCATGCGACAGACGCCCCGTCACGCCTTTGTTACCGAGGATATGCTGGATATGGCTTATGTCGACCGCCCTCTGCCCATCGGGCACGATCAAACCATTTCTCAGCCCTATATTGTGGCCTTCATGACTCAGGCCCTGAGATTGGGCGGGGCTGGAGAAAAGGTGCTGGAAGTAGGTACCGGTCTGGGATACCAGGCAGCGGTCTTGAGCCATATCGCGGAAAGGGTCTTCACCATAGAGCGGGTTCCCGAGCTGGCTGAAAAGGCACAGCAGCTCCTGCAGTCCCTGGGGTACGGCAATGTCGAGGTGCGCTGCGGAGACGGCACTGCAGGATGGCCAAAGAAGGCTCCCTTTGACGGGATAATGGCTACCGCCTCCGGTCCGGAGGTGCCTGAGCCCTGGAAGGAGCAGCTCAAAGTGGGCGGCAGGATCGTTATGCCGGTAGGGGCCTACCGCTTTGGACAGCACATCGTCCGGCTGACCAAGGGTACCGGAAACCATTTCCAAGAGGAAAGGCTTCTCGACGTGGCCTTTGTCCCCCTGCTGGGGAAGTTCGGATGGGACAAGTGAAAGTCAGCTTTGCCTCCGGCAAATCTGACTTAATGCTAATTTTATTGAAGAAATAAGCCACGAAAGTGAGTGCAGGGTGCTGACAGCGGAGCGTCTTTTCGCTCAGGGCAAATCCACTCGATCCGCGCCTTGTACCATTCCCTGCAGGTGATCGAAGTCGAGTGGTGTTGTGAGTAGAAACAAGCGAAGCTTAGTGCAAGAGAGCAGTCCTTCCTTCAGGCCGGACCACTATCCGGCCTCACCCGGCGTTTACCTGTTCAAGGACGAGAAGGGCAGGATAATCTATGTGGGCAAGGCCAACAGCCTGAGCAAGAGGCTGTCTGCCTATTTCCGCCCTCCGGAGCAGCTCTCGCCCAAGACCCGGGTCATGATGGGCCGGGTGCGCAGCATTGACACGCTGTGCACAACTACGGAAAAAGAGGCCCTCCTGCTGGAGTCCAGCCTGATCAAAAAGCATAGACCGCGCTACAACGTCATCCTTCGGGATGACAAATCCTACGTGCTGTTCCGCCTGGACAAAAGCTCCTCCTACGCCAGGCTCCAGCTTACAAGACGGGTGCAGCGGGACGGCTCTGTCTACTTCGGTCCTTTCACCTCGGCTCTGCAGGCCCGCCAGACGCTGAAGGCCGTCAATCAGGCCTTCCCTTTGCGCAAATGCAAGGACCGGGTTTTTGCCAACCGGACCCGGCCCTGCCTGCAGTACGATATGGGACGCTGTCTCGCCCCGTGCGTCAGGGACGTTTCCAAAGAGGAGTACGAGCATCTGGTTCGCCAGCTGGAGCTCTTTCTCAGCGGACGGTCCGGCGAGCTGATCAATCAGCTGCGGCGGGAAATGAAGGCCGCAGCTGCAAGGCAGGAGTTTGAAAAGGCCGCCCGGTTGCGGGATCAGATCCGGGCTGTGGAAGCCACGGTGGAGCAGCAGACTGTGGTTTTCCCAGATGGCGGGGATCGCGATATTGTGGGCTTGGCCAGAACCGAGGCCGGTTTGGCCATCGGGGTGCTCTTCATCCGGCAGGGCAAGCTGCTGGATCAGCGGAGCTTTTTCTGGAATGCAGCCTCGGAGGACGGCGAGCGGGATAGCGGCCTGGAGTCCGGAGCGGACTCGGCCGGCAAGGCTTCAGATCCCGGCGGGAATGCCGGCAAGACCTTACCGGGATCCGCAGCAGAGGAAGAGGAGCCGGCAGCCCTCCAGACAGCTTCCTCTCCGGGCAGGGAAGCGTACTTCGAGGACGATCTCGAGGCCCTGCGCAGCTTCCTGGTCCAGTTTTACGGACCGGGGCGCTTTATACCTCAGGAGATCGTCCTGCCTTTCAAGCTGGAGGATGGGGTCCTGGGGGAGCTGCTCAAGGACCGCCGCGGCGGCAAGGTGCATCTCAAGGTGGCCTATCGCAAAACCGAGCAGCGGCTGCTCCGGATGGCCAAAAAGAATGCTTTGCAGGGGGAGCGGAAACCAACGGACCTGGTGCCGGACTCCCTGGCGTCCAAGCTCCGGCTGCCCGGGGCTCCGAAGCGCATCGAGGCTGTAGATGCCTCCCATTTGAGCGGAGAGGGCATGGTGGTGGGTCAGGTGGTGGTGGAGGAGGGCAGGCTCAAGAAGGAGGATTATCGGCTGTACGCGTTTCCCGAGCTGGAGGGAACCCGGGATGACTACGCCGCTTTGGCGGGCTGGATGAAGCGCCGCATACGCTCCGGTCCGCCCTGGCCCGATCTGGTGCTGGTGGACGGCGGCAAAGGGCAGCTCCTGGCCGTGCAGAAGGGTCTGGAGGAGCTGGCGGCTGAAGCAGGCGCCATGGGCGAGACGGCGCTGGCAGCCATTGCCAAGGGAGCCGGTCACAAGGGCTCGCAGCTGGATCAGGTCTATCTCCCCAACCGGAAGAATCCCTTGCAGCTTCGCCAGGGCAGCGCAGAGCTTCGGTTTCTGCAATACCTGCGGGACAATGTGCACCGTTTTGTTCTCAGCCGGCACAAGCGGTCCAGAAAGAAGCGGTCACTGGACAGCCGGCTGGAGTCCTTGCCGGGCATCGGCCCCAAGACAGCGGAGCAGCTATGGGAGCGCTTCGGAAGCGTGCAAGCCATGAGTGATGCGGATATCGACGCCTTGCTCACCTTGCCCGGAGTGGGTCGGCAACGGGCGCAGAAGTTGCAAAGGGCCTTGCAAACTTTGAGAAACGAAGCTAAGGATAGCCCCTGTTTGCAGGAGGCGGATCAATCCCGAGCCGGCTAGCCGACTCCGGGCTAGTGACACGTCTATAGATAAATTGTTGCATATCAGGAATGGTCCTTCTCCGGCTCCCCTCCTTGCCGCCTGTCTTCCAGGCGGGAGGGAGGGGTTAGGGGAGGGTTCAATATCGCGACAATGGATTTTGCTTTACTTCAATGAATTAACATGAGGTCAGTACAGCCGGAGACTGCGCTGACCCCGAACCGCCAAAGCGGGATGTTACTCAAAGGAAAGGGTGCATGGATGTAAAATATGCCAAGCCGTTCGTGGACGCCACGCTGAATGTGCTATCCACAATGGCCATGATCAATCCCACTGTGGACAAACCGTACCTTAAATCCAACAATCTCGCCCTGGGCGACGTTTCGGGCGTCATCGGCGTAACAGCCGGAGAGGAGATGCACGGGGTGATCAGCGTCACTTTTACCAAGAAGTGTGCTGTACAGATCGTGAAGAACCTTCTCGGGGAGCATATTGAAGACGTGATGCAGGATGTGCAGGACGCCGTGGGCGAGGTGACCAATATGATCTCCGGCCAGGCCAGGCAGAAGCTCGTGGAGATGGGCGTTACCCTGACCGCGGCAACCCCCTCGGTCATCATGGGGGATAACCATACCATTTCCCATGTAACCAAGGGCCGGATCATGGTCGTCCCCTTTAAGACGGATTACGGGGACTTTGTGGTCGAGTTCAGCATGGATGGGTCCCTCTGTTCAGCATAGAAGCCAGGCAATAACCCACTTTAGAGTTCACAGTTAGAAGAAGCTCAGCTCACAGCAAGATTGAAGAGCAGAGATCTGAACTTAAGACGCATAGCGCATAGCGAAGAAAAGATGTTCACAGTTGTTTTCCCATGGCGCAAAGCGTATGGCGCATGGCGAAGAAAGAATGTTCAGAGTTGAAATCA
>CAZQPF010000046.1:0-7565 GCA_964595165.1 uncultured Desulfohalobiaceae bacterium | reverse complement strand
ATCAGCAATCAAAGAACAAGCAATATGTTACTCAAAAGTTTTATTGTCGAGTAACCCAGTGAGGATAAAAAAGTGCAAGGAGTGATAGACTATGGCCATTGATAAGGGCATGCGCATTCTCGTCGTGGACGACTTCTCCACGATGCGCCGGATTATCAAGAACATCCTGAAGCAGCTGGAGTTCAATAACGTGGTTGATGCAGACGACGGGACCTCGGCCTGGGAGGTGTTGAACAAGGACAAGATCGATTTCGTGATTTCGGACTGGAACATGCCCAAAATGTCGGGTCTGGAGCTGCTCAAGAAGGTCCGCAACAGCGAGGAGTTTGCCGATCTTCCCTTCTTGATGGTCACGGCGGAAGGCCAGCAAGAGAACATCATCGAGGCGGTGCAGGCTGGGGTGTCCAACTACATTGTCAAGCCGTTCACTCCGGAGACCATTGAGCAGAAGATCAGCAAGATTTTCGAGAAGTAGCCTGCACTGAGGCACCTACAAAATGTCAGGGGTAAAGCATTCAACCGCAAGTACTTGCTTGTAATTCTTTGTTTTTACTGACAGCTGACCACCGATTACTGACCACTGCGACTGCAAAAAGGGTTTTTGCAGTCGCATCTGCACTCCGGCTTGCCCCCATAGGCCGGTTTCGGCTTTACAGTCCCAGCTGGCGCAGGATCTCTTCATCCGCTCCGGAGGCATCGCGCCCGTTTCCCTCCTCGGAAGAGGGGCCTGTCTTGCCTCCCTTCTTCAATAGATCCTCCACATCAAGGGGTTGGGCTTCGCTCCTGTCCAAGGAATCCAGGACGAACTCCACCTTTTCCAGCGTCGTTTCCAGATAGAAGAGGTGGTTGGCTGCGGTTCTGAACTCGACCCGCCTGAACTGCGGCCGATCCACCTCGGTTTCCAGCGAAATCTTCATGGCTTGGCTCAGAGCCACCATCTTGGGTTGGTTGATGGTGACCCCCACGCCGACCTCATTCTTGAGCAGCACCTGAAACTTGCCCACGCTCTGATTCATGAGCTCACCCATGGCGTCGGCCACATCCGGAGAGGTGTGGTACCTGGCCAGCTCTTCTTCCGGCATGCCCATGCTCAGATAGTAGGCCTGGTAGATCTCCAGCGCGGCGGCAGCGGAGAAGTTCATGGCCACCAAGCCGGAAAATCCGCCTTCAAAAAGGATGAAGCATCCGATATCCGGCCGCAGGCAGGTCTTGTTGGTTACGATGAAGGTGGAGGCATACTTGATGTCCGCACAGGTTGTGGATACCAGGGTGGTTTTGACTGCCTCGCAAAGGATCTTGAGGATTTCGTTCGTGGATTTGACTTTCTGCTTTTTTTTGCTGCTCACGCCGAACTCCGGAAAATGGTTGGATTTTCATGCCCAGCAGGTGACAAGAATGGGCCCCGGGATGACAATTTTGGACCTCCTGCGCTCAGTCTTCATACCTCTGGGTTCTGATCTGCTCCCTTTGCTCCCGAAACACGAACTGAACTATAGCCTCCCGGTCGGACTCCCGCATCTGGGTGAACTCGATAATGAGGTGCTCTGCATCCTCCAGGGACTCGATGCGTTTGACCATCCCGGTGGTTGCCGCCATATGCAAGGGCATGGAGGAGAGCAGGAGCACGATCTCCAGCCCCTGCCCAATGGAAATGCTGGATTCCGGCTTGATGCATCGCAGGCCGGCGCCGCTGAGCTCCACCACCTCCAGCTTGAGGGGGTAGTCTGATTCCAGTCGGCTCTGGTTGGTCACAGAGAGGAGCATATCCAGCTTGCTGTTTATCATCTCCAGGTAGCTGCGCAGGCCTTCCGGAATGCCCGACTCCCGAAGCGTCGTTTCCGTAGGGTGGCTGGAGGTCTGCGGCGAGGAGCGAAATAGCGGCGGGCTCTGGGTGGAGGAAACGTACCGCGCATGGGCCCGCAGACGAGTGCTGACCCGGGAGTAGCTCCTGTTTTCCTTGGCGCCCATGGAACCTCCAATAATCGCCTAGGATTACCGGCCCTGCAGAAAGTTGCGCGCCCGGCGCGCTTCCGCCCGGTCCGGATACTTGTCGATAAGCTCCTGCAGCAGTATGCGTCCGGCTTTGTTCTTGTTCAGCTTGTAGAAGGACAGGCCCTGCTTGAGCAGGGCGGGGGGATACTTGCCGCTATCCGGGTATTCTTCAATGACCTTTTGATATTTGAGCACCGCCTGAGGGTAGTCCTCGAGCTGGTAGTAGCTCTCGCCCATCCAGAAATAGGCGTTGGGCACGAGCTTGTGGTCCTTATTGTTTTCCACGAACAGGGACCACAGAGAGCTCGCCTTTTCGTACTCCCGGTCCCGGAAGGCCTGCAAAGCCCGGTCATAAAGGCTTTCCGGCCCCTGGGTCCCGTTGGTTGAGGCCTGGGAGCCTTTCCTGTCGGACGATTCTGCTTCGCTGGCGGAAACCTCCAGCCCCAATTGGGACTCAATCTGCTGGGTGGTGGCCTCTACATCTTCAAGCCTGGCGGCCAGGCTGTCCAAGCGTTCGGTGCTGTTGGTGCTTGCGGCCTCATAGCGCTTCAATTGACGCTGCAGAGACTCCTGCTCGCCGCGCAGGCGGGCGAGATTCCTCTTCAGGGTTTCGATCTCCGACCAGAGGTTGGCCTGGGTGGAGCGCACCGGGCTGGTGCTGTTGGAAATGATCTGCCGGGTCTGCTCCTGGGTTTGCTGCAACTTTTTTTCCATCTTTTGCAGCCGCTGCCCCATTTGCTGCTGGGTGCGCTGCTGCTTTTGCTGGAGCTGAGCCACACGGTTCTGCAGATGGTTGAAGTCCTGCGTTGTCACGCAGGCATTGAGGAGCAGGGTAGCTCCGAGCAGGACAATGGTTTTTTTCATGATCGTCCTCTTCTCGACGGTGAAAAGTTTTTTAGTAACATATTGTTTTTATTGCTGATATTGACGAACTCGTTTGGCTGTGCATGTTTTGGCTTATCTCTTGTATTTTTCTTAACTCTGGAATTTCCTTCTTCGCTATGCGCCATGCGCTTTGCATATTCAGTTCAGATCTCTGCTCTTCACTCTTGCTGTGAGCTATCAGCTTCTTCTCACTGTGAGCTGTGAACTCTCAAGATACAACCTTGGTGCCTCTTTTTCTACCCCAGATGATATAGGCCAGCCCTCCCAGAAGAGGCAGGAAAATGGCCGCAAACAGCCAGCCCATCTTTTCCTGGGAGGAGGGAAAGTCGCAGTGAAAGACATGCCAGATGGCCCACAGGTTGGGCAGAACAGGGAGCAGAAGAAGGATCCCGATGCTGACGAGCTTGATGGTGAACTCAGGTGACATGGCTAAGCCCTCTTGCGTATTTGAAAAAGAGCGATTCCCAGGCCCAAGACCCCCAGGGCGACCCACTGGGTCACGCTCAAGGGCCCCAGGTGTCCACGAAAATCGCCGCGCAGAAGCTCGATGCTGAAGCGAAGCACGCCGTAGGCCATAAGCAGGAGCCCGAAAAGCTGCCCCGAGCCTTTGAGCCGCTGCTTGAAGCCATACAGGAGAGCCAGGGTCAAGACCCCGGCCAGGGAATGGTATATTTGCGTCGGATGGAGCGGAATGTGAAGCGGGGCCAGAGAGTTGGGATTGGTGAAGCTGACAGCCCAGGGAAGGTCGCAGGTCTTGCCGTAGCAGCAGCCGGCCATGAGGCATCCGATGCGTCCCACCGCCTGGCCGGCGGCAATGCCGGGGGCGAAGGCGTCGGCCCAGGCCCAGAACGGCTCTCCGTGGGACCGCAGATAGATGATGGCCGCGCCTACGGCGCCGATAGCTCCGCCGACAAAGACGAGCCCCCCTTTCCAGAACAGGAGGATATCCAGGGGGTGCTGCAGAAAATAGTTGGGCTTGAGAAGGACGTATAGCAGCCTGGCCCCCACGATGGCGCTCAGAATGATGTAGAATCCCAGGTCCGGGACCATCCTGTGCGCCAATCCCCTGTGCTTGGCCTCGCGCATACCGATAGCCAGGCCGAGCAGGATGGCGGCGGCAATGAAGAAGCCGTAGCTGTATATGGTAAAGGGTCCGATTCTAATGAGAACTGGATGCATGGCGTTCCTTGCGGTACATGGAGATAAGCAGGGACAGCGCGCCCAGGGAGATAGCGGAGTCCGCCACATTGAAGGCGGGCCAATGGAAGGATCCGACGTAGAAGTCCAGATAGTCGATAACCATTCCGAACCGGATGCGGTCCGCCAGGTTGCCCAAGGCTCCTCCCAGGACGGCTCCCAAGCCGAGCAGAAAAAAACGGTCCCGCCGGCTGCTGCTGAGCAGGATATATCCAATGAGTCCCACGGCCAGCAGCGTGGCGCAGATGAAGAACGCGGCTTGCCAGGAGGTGCCGCTATTGTTGAGGATGCCGAAGGCGGCGCCTTTGTTCAAGACGTGCACCAGGTTGAAGAACTCCGGTATAACGGTGACCTTTCCCCACACCGGGATCGATTTCTGCACCACAAGCTTGGTGGACTGATCCAGGAGGAGCACTGCGACAGCAAGGAGCAAAGGCCCCGCGAGATGGCCGTGTCTTCGGGAGGCAAAATGGACCATGGAGCAAAGAGGCTCAGTGCGACGCCGTCTCGTGGTTAAGGCCCTTAAGAATGTCGGTGCACCTGGGGCAGGCTTCTGGATAGTCCGGATTTTGTCCCAGGCGTTCGCTGTAGTTCCAGCAGCGGGCGCATTTGTCCCCGGCGGCAAAAGAGATCCCGATAGCCAGCCCGGTCACCTCCTGGCTGCGAAAGCCGTTTTCCGGAACGCTGTCCAGAGAGTCAAGGGCCACGTCCGATACGATGAACAGCTCGCGCAGAAAGGGCAGCACCCGGCTCAGCTCTTTAAACAGCTCCCCCTCGGCGTAGAGGGTGACCCTGCAGTCCAGGGAATGGCCGACGATGCCCTGCTTTCGCTGCGGCTCGATGGCGCGGGTTACCTCGCTGCGGATCTGCAGAAGACGGTCCCAGAGGGCTCGCTCTTCTGCGGACATCACCTGGCCGTATTCGGGCCGGGCCAGTCCGAAGACGGTGTCCGGCTCGCCGCGGAGCGGGGCGGGGAGATGCTGGTAGACCTCTTCGGCGGTAAAGCTGAGAATCGGGGCCATATCCTGGATGAGCAGGTAGAGGATGTGATACAGGGCGCTCTGGGCCGAACGCCGCTCCAGGCTGTTCTCCGGCAGCACATAGAGGCGGTCCTTGATGATATCCAGGTAAAAGGCGCTCAGCTCATTAACGCAGGCATTGTGCAGGCTGTGGAAGACCTTGTGCAGCTCGTAGCTGCCGTAGGCCTTCATTATCCAGTTGTGCTTGTCTGCGAGCAGCTGCACAATGTAGCGGTCCACCGGACGCATCTCCTCAAAAGCGAGCTGGTGCTCCCGGGGATGGAAATCATTGAGGTTGCCCAGGATGAAGCGGCAGGTGTTTCTGATTCGTCGGTAATTGTCCACCAGCTGCCTGAGGATGTTCTTCGAGATCCGCAAATCCTCCTGGTAGTTCTCCGAGGCCGTCCACATGCGCAGGATCTCCGCTCCGTACTGCTCCATGATCTCCTGGGGAGCGATAACGTTGCCCAATGACTTGGACATCTTCTTCCCTTCCCCGTCCACGACGAAGCCGTGGGTGAGCACGGAGCGGTAGGGGGCCTGGTCCCTGGTGCCCACGGAGGCGAGCAGCGAGCTGTGGAACCAGCCCCGGTGCTGATCCGATCCCTCGAGGTACATGTCAGCCGGATAGGTGCACTCGCTCCGCTGCTCCAGCACAGCGGCGTAGCTGGTGCCGGAGTCGAACCAGACATCCAGGATGTCCCGTTCCTTGCGAAAATTGTTTCCGCTGCAGCTCTTGCAGGACAGGCCCTCGGGCATGAGCTCCGCCACAGGGGTCTCGAACCAGTAGTCGGCTCCGCGGGGATGCTCGGCAAAGCGTTGCACCACGCTCCGCACCCAGTCCGCTTCAAAGAAGGCCTCTCCGCAGTCTTCGCAAATCAGGGCGATGATCGGTACCCCCCAGGCCCGCTGTCTGGAAATGCACCAGTCCGGCCGCAGAGCGATCATGTTCCGGATCCGCTGCTTGCCCCAGGAGGGAATCCAGCGCACGTGGCGGTCTATGGCCTCCAGGGCCTTGCCGCGGAGGTCGTTGGCCTGCATGGAGATGAACCACTGCGTGGTGGCCCGGAAGATGACCGGCTTCTTGCACCGCCAGCAGTGGGGGTAGGAGTGGGACAGCTTGGTCTGGTGCAGCAGGCGCGAGCTTGATTCCAGCTGGGAGATGATCTGCGGGTTGGCTTCAAAAACATGCTGTCCGGCAAAGAAGCCCACGTCGTTCATGAAGTAGCCCTGGTCGTTCACCGGGGCGTAGATATCCAGGTTGTAGCGCAGTCCTGTTTCGTAGTCTTCCTGCCCGTGCCCGGGGGCGGTGTGCACGCAGCCGGTGCCCGTTTCCAGGGTGACGTAGTCGGCAAGTACCACTTGAGAAGCCCTGCTATAAAGAGGGTGCTCCGCCTGCAGATGCTCCAGCCTGGTTCCGGGGAACCGGGCCAGCACCAGCGGGCTCTCCCAGCCGAAAAGCTCGGAGCACTGCGCAAAGAGCTTTTCCGCCAGGATGAAGATCTCGCCTCCCTGTTCCACTGCCAGGTAATCGAACTCCGGATGCACCGCTATGGCCAGGTTGGCCGGGATGGTCCAGGGGGTCGTGGTCCAGATGAGGATGGAAGCGGGCTTGTCTATGTCCTGCCCGATAACCTCTGCCAGCTTCTTATCGGGGATGGGAAAGCGAACGAAGATGGAGGGAGAGGTGCGCTGGGCGTACTCCACCTCGGCTTCGGCGAGCGCGGTTTCGCAGGAGGGACACCAGTGGATCGGCTTTTTGCGCCGCAGGATGGAGCCCCGTTCCATGAAGCGGCAAAGCTCGCCGGCAGTAGCCGCCTCGTAGCTGGGATCCATGGTCAGGTAGGGTGCCTCCCAGGTGCCCAGGACACCCAGCCGCTTGAACTCCTCTCTTTGGATGTCCAGGTATTTCAAGGCGTACTGCCGGCAACGCTCCCTGATGTCCAGTATGGATAGCTTCTGCTTCGCCTCCCCGAGCTCGTGCTCCACCTTGAGCTCGATGGGCAGCCCGTGGCAGTCCCAGCCCGGGACGTACTCCGCCTTGAAGCCCCTCAGGTTTTGAGACTTGACGATAATATCCTTGAGAATCTTGTTCATGGCCGTTCCCAGATGGATGTGGCCGTTGGCGTAAGGCGGTCCGTCGTGGAGAACAAAGGATTCCCGGTTGGATCCGGTTTCAATCATGCGCCTGTAGGCCTGCTTCTGGCTCCAGAGCTCGATCATCCGGGGCTCGTTCTTGGGAAGGTTGGCCCGCATGGGAAAGGAGGTCCGGGGCAGATTCAGGGTTTTTTTATAGTCGGTCATACGCCAGCAACTCCTCTGCTCGGCCTGCATGGTTCGGTGGGAGCAATTGAATCCCTCCCTGAAAAGATGCGACTGCAAAAAATCGTTTTGCAGTCGCAGTGGTCAGAAGTCTGTAGTCAGATTTGCCTCCGGCAAATCTGACTTATGGGGTTAATTTAAAAGAATTCA
>CAZQPF010000045.1:15496-24107 GCA_964595165.1 uncultured Desulfohalobiaceae bacterium | reverse complement strand
GATAAGTCAAAAGCATTCACAGTCAAATGAGCTCGTCAATATCAGCAATCAAAGCAATATGTTACTCAAAAAGTTTTGACTGTCGAGAGAGAATTAATAATTCGCATTACTTCTCCAGGTTCTGGAGAAGCTTGGTAGTTTTCTCGTTTCGCTGCTTGATATAGGCCCTGCGGACGCGAACCGCCTCGGCAACGGCCCGCTCCAGCTCCTGGTGCTCGGTCAGCTTGTTGAGGGTCGAGTCCCAGCTTCCCGTCTCCTTGATTTCCGAACCCGGTTCGGTGTCCAGCCGGTAGCTCACCAGGGCCAGGTCGCCGTTGTTGGAGCCCAGTACAAGCCCGGGACCGTATACGGGACGATAGTCCTCGGATTCCACGATCCAGCCGCCGGAGTTGACCACCGAAAGACGCCCGAAGGCCTCTTCCTGCAGGGTATCCAAAAATGGCTTGTGGGTATGGCCGAAAACGAAGGCGGTCCGGTTCTCGGCCGGACGCAGCCCCTCGGAGGCCAGCTCGTTTTTCATATAATGCTCTACAAAACGGCTGAGCATCTGCTGGATATCCTTGTTAAAGGCTGACCGCTCAGTATCGGCCCGCTCCTCCGATCCCACTCCGCCCCATTGCAGGGCCTTTTTGAAAATGAGCCGGAACACGTCGTCTTCAAAGCTCTCCGGAATGCCGGGAAGGTCGAGCTCAGTGCGCAGTATGCCGGAGATACGCTTAACCAGCTTCTTTATCCCTTCCGGTCGGCTCATCATCTCGTAGAGGGACTCCACGGTATGTCCCACCCGACCCGCCCTGGCAAACCCGGACCAAATGAAATCGATCCAGGGCCAGTTCTCAAGCTCCAGATTTTTGAGATCCTCTCGCAGCGGGTTCTTTGTTAGCTCTTCCAGAGGGAGATCGCTCATCATCCGATCCTTGAGCAGGGAGAGCATCTTATAAGTACTTTCCATTAAATGGCCGTGGTGAAACAAAAAATCCTGTTTCTGCCAGGATTGAAGCCGCAGGGCCGGGTTGGCGACGAACAGGGGCAAGGGCGGGGTCTTGAGAGGCAGATTCGAGGAAATGGTGTCCAGAAGATTTGATTCTGCCGGCGAAGAAATCTCGGTGACATGCTTCACCTCCAGTCCGGCCCGGTCCTGGCCCTTTGCTTGCAGCGAGCCGAGAAATCCGCTGTCCCGGATCAGGCTCCACAGGGCGTGGTCGTGGTTTCCAGGAATGAAAACGACCCGATCGCAGATCCGGCGCGCGGCTATCTCAGAGAGAAAGACCCGGAAAGTGGGAATGGCCGCGGGATAGTCAGCCAGGGCCAGCTCAAGGATGTCCCCGTTGAGCACCAGAAAGGGGATCGGCCTGCCTTCGTTGAGCCAGCGCTTGAGGGCGTGGAGGTAATTGACCAGGGCAGTAAGGCAAGGACTGGGCGATCCGGCCTTGACCTCAGGCTTGCCCAGGGCGAGATTGGTCAGCAGGGAGTCCTCTTCCCCCAAATGCATATCCGAAAGACTGACAAACAGCAGATTCATGCGGTTCAACCTCCTTCGGCGCAGGCGCCCGGGCCTTAATCTTTTCAAAGCTCCGGCAATGGTATCCTTTTTCCCTGAAAAAGCAAATCCGATAACTCAGCGCAGTCTCCGGCTGTGCTGACTTAATGGGATTTCCACGGAGGAGGAACAGGTGATCAGCGTTATACTGCGGCTCTATGAGGAGCTGAACCGAGTCCTTCCCCAAGAGGAGCAAAAGCGGACCATTGTGCGTACTGTACCCGCAGGCACCGATTTGGGCGGGCTCATCGATATTCTTGGACTGGCTCGGCAGGAGGTGGATCTCGGGCTCATAAACTCCGAGCCTGCCACGTTTTGCCGGATCCTGGCCCACCAGGACCGGGTCAGCTTATACCCCGAGTTCGAGTCCCTGAACATCGAGGGCGCCTCCCCGCTGCGGGAAAGGCCGCTTCGCCGCACGAGATTCGTCCTGGAGCCGTCTCTGGCCGACCTGGCCCGCCTGCTCCGCGACAGGGGCTACGACTGCAGATGTCCCCACCAGGCCCCGCCATCTCTCCTGGCTGAGATCAGCCGGGAGGAGAAGCGCATCCTTTTGAGCAGAGATCCGGATATAGCCGAGCGCTCCTTCCTGGATCGCTGCTACTGCCCGACTGCACAAAGCCCTCAAGAGCAGCTTGAGGAGGTTATACAGAGATTTCAGCTCCAGGAAGACACCATTTGAACCTCGTCTCTGAGACCTCTTTTCTTAGAGAAATGGCCAGACGTGGTCCCCTTCAAAAATCTCATCCCGCAAGGCTTCCTTTTCCTGGCTCAACTTTCTTTTTCCCAGGCTCATCATCGCCTTGGGCCAAAAGGCGCAGCCCCTGCTCAATATAAGCAGGATAAAATGAGGCACAGATCCTGGTTATCTCGTCCAGCTGTAAATTAGCTTCTTCCGCAGTCAATGGCTCTGAGATAAAAGGCATGGCCAAGGAAGCTTTGAGAGCGGAATATTCTGAAAGCGCCTCTGTCCAGGACTTCTTTGAGACCTTGCGGGGTTTTTTCATGTCTTGAACCCCTTGTTGAGATAATTTGTGTTCTCTTTAATAAAACCCAATAAGTCAGCTCAGCCGGAGGCAGAGCTGACTTGAAAGCCGGCCGGCTTTCAGGCTATCGTAAGCGCGTTGCGCATGGCAAGAGCCCCGGGGCGCACCCATTGGTCCGCTTTCGCTGTTTAAAGGGTTGATGATAATTGAAAATGCATACGAGGCAATAGATTCTGCCTCCAAGCCCGGCAGCTATAAGAGCATGAAAACCAACCACAAGGCCTCTTCAAAGCAGAGAAAACGGATCATCGGAGGGCTCAGCCCGAAGAAGAAGGCGGAGAAGTGCTTTTCCTACGCCCAGCAGGCCTGGGAGGAGGAAGATCACGAGGCCGTATTCGATTATGCCATGCAGGGCCTGCAGGCCAGCCCCAAAGACTATGAGCTGTACTATTTGGCTGTGGAAGCGGTCATTGCGCTTCGCGAGCCGGAAAAAACGTATGCCTGCCTGGCTCACGCCTGGAAGCATTCCATCCCCGAGAGCAGGGATAATCTGCTCGTCCTGGGACACCTGGCGGTGAGCTACAAAAGGTATACCCTGGCGGAAAAGGTTTTGACCACCCTGCTGGAAAACAACAACCCAAACTACTCCGGCAAATTGGGAAAAAGAGACCACAAAGCCGCGCAGCGCTTGCTGGAGCAGGCCCGGCTCGAACAGCGCCTGGCAGAACAGGAGCCAAGAAGCCGGCCGAAAGACAAAGCGCCCCACAAGCCAAAAGAAAAGCATCCGCCGGACAAGGAGCGCGGGGCCGAGAGCGCTGTCCCGCAGGCCTCCCCTAAGCCAGAGCCATCATCCGAAATGCCCGCTCCGGAAATCGAGATGCGTTTCAGCCTGGACAGCCAGCAGCTGCAATCCGTAGTGCAGCAAGGGCGGGTCAGCAGCGAAGACTTCTTCAATCTGGCCCTGTGGGCCTATCGGCTGTCCTTTCGCTCCTCCTTTGACCAGCTGCTCTGCCTGGCCCTGCTGAGCGACGTACAATCCTTCTGGTATCAGGAAGAGACCGCCCGCAAGGTGATGAAGGACTTTCGCGGCCGAGCCATACTGGCGGATGAAGTCGGGCTGGGCAAGACCATTGAGGCCTGTCTGGTGCTCAAGGAGTACATCCTGAGAGGCCTGGTGCATAATGCCCTCATTCTGGCCCCCAGCGCTCTTGTCAATCAATGGCAGGAAGAGCTGAGCACCAAGTTCGGCCTCTCCTTCGTGTCCTCCAACGACCCCTTGTTCAAGAGCGATCCCCGGTCCTTCTGGCAACAGCCCTTCCTTCTGGTCTCCATTCAAACCGCAAGGCTCAAGCGCCACTTCGACTCCCTGACCTCCCGCTCTTTCGATATGGTCATCGTCGATGAGGCGCACCATCTGAAGAACCGGAGCACGAGGAACTGGAAGCTGATCAACTCCATTCACAAGAGCTTTTTGCTCTTTTTGACCGCCACCCCGGTACAGAACAAGCTGGAAGAGCTGTACAACCTCATAACCCTGCTCAAGCCAGGCCATCTAAGCACCCTCAAGGCCTTCAAGAACGAGTTCGTGGCCAGGGGCAACCCCACCGATCCCAGGAACAGGGAGAAGCTCCGCCAGCTGCTCCAGGAGGTCATGATCAGGAACACCCGTTCGGTGGCCCAGATCAATCTGCCGCCCAGATTCGCCAACACAATTCGCGTCGAGCCGCGCTCCGAAGAAACCGATTTCTATGCCGGCATCAGCCGGTTCGTCGTGGATCAAGCCCGCGAGGACTCCAAGGATATTGCCAAGATGTCTCTGCGCAAGCTTCTGGAAGCTGCGGGCTCCTCGCATTTCGCCGCCCTGAAGATGCTGGAAAGGATGCGGGGCCAGGTCCCGGAAAGGCTCCAAAGCCGCATCTCGGAGCTGATCGGCCTCGGACAAAAGATACAGGCCTCCTCCAAGGTACGCCAGGTACTGGATCTGGCCAAATCCAGCCGGGAGCAGAAGATCGTTTTTGTCAACTCCCAGGCGACCCTGCGCTACCTGGAGCAGATGTTCCAGCGCCACAACTTGGACCATGTTCTCTTCAGAGGAGGGATGACCCCGGAGCAGAAGCAACGCGCCATCCGAACCTTTGAACAGGGATGCCCCATCCTGCTGAGCATGGACTCGGGCGGCGAAGGCCATAATCTCCAGTTCTGCCGTATGCTGATCAACTACGATCTTCCCTGGAACCCCATGCAGATAGAACAGCGCATCGGCCGCATTCATCGCATCGGCCAGAACAGGGAGGTCTACATCTACAACTTCTGCGCTTCCGGAAGCCTGGAAGACCATATCCTGGATATTCTGGACCGGAAGATCAATATGTTCGAGCTGGTCATCGGAGAAATGGAGATGATACTCGGACGGATCAGTCAGGAGCAGGAGTTCGGAGAGCTCCTGTATTCCATCTGGACTGAGAACCCGGATCCAGAGGATCGGGAAAAGGCCTTTGCCAGCCTGGGCACCACGTTGAAGCGGGCCAAAACGGCCTATGAAAAGAGCAAAGAGCTGGACGAGACGCTCTTTCAAGAGGATTTCGGGGTTTAAGAATGGGAGCAGACCCGGAGCTGCTGGCTTTCAGTCAAAAGGCGATCGAGCACTTGGGCGGAGCGGCCGAAGAGGACGATGGATCCCTGCTGGCCTATTTGCCTCCTGATCTGGCTCAGGCGCTCCAGGTTCCAGAGGAGGTGCAGCTGGGCCAGGAGCAAGGCTTCCCCCTGGTTTACGGAAGCCCGGTGCTGGACAGGCTCATCGAGCGCTGTACCCGGGATATCCCTCTGGCCTACGGGCGCATTCAGCTCCCCTATCTCAAAAAGCAGGGCTTTGAGCAGTTCCTGGATCAGGATCTCACGCTTCCCGGAGCCAAGGTCTCCATCTCCGGCAAGGCGGAGACCAGGACCAGCTATATGATCTTGTTCAGCCAGTACATCGCTCTGAGCGATGAACGCAAGGAAGGGCTGGTCAACATCGGGATTCGGGAGCGGAACGGAGCGATTATTGAAGGGCTTGCAGAGACATGGCGGGAGTACGATCTCCGCTTCTACCCTCCGGAGAACATTCCGCCCCATTTCCCAAAGGACATCGATCAGGCCATGCACAAGGGCTTTAGCGCATTGCAGGACATGGTGAGCCGCCAGCTGGCCGATTTCCGGGAAAGCATGCAGCGGCGTCTGAATCGGGATGTGCGCAATCTGCAGGAGTACTATGCCGCCTTGGGCCGGGAGATGGAAGAGAGCCTTTCCAATCCCAACCTGAGCCAGTCCCAAAGGGAGGAGAGAGAGTCCAAGATCGCCGAGCTGCCCCTGGAAAGGGATCAAAAGATCCAAGATCTGCAGCACAAGTACAACATCCAGGTCACCATGAAAGGCTCCGCAGTTTTGCGGCTCCTGGTGGATGTGGTTCAATTGGAGCTCGATGTGCGCTATAAAAAGTGGAAAACCACCCTCTATACTACCTGGAACCCCCTGACCAGACGGCTGGATCCTCTGACCTGCCCCAGGTGCGGCTCCAGCCCTCGCCTCGCCTCTCCCGTCGTGGACAGGGACAGCCTTGCTTTCCTCTGCCCGGAATGCATTCCTGCTTAAAGGACCATAGCCTTATGGAAACCAGCATCTTGAGCGTTGGACAAACTCTGGGCTCCACGCCCCCGTCCGAGGGGTACATGCCGGTTCTTAACGGGGGCAGCTTCGACATCTTCGCCTTTTACTCCGGCCTGAGGGAGAAGGACACCAAGGACTGGCTCAAGGGCAAGGTGAGGTACGGGGCATTCATCGAGCAGAGCATTCCGGTCTTCCTTCTCGATCTGGGCAAGACCTGGAGCCTCGATGTCTACTTCAACATGTTTCATGAATCCGAGGAGACACGCAAGCCGTTCTTCGAAGGCGATCCCAGGAGCAACCGGGTCGCCCTGATCCTGGCTTCCTACCCCGAACCCGTCATCCGGGCCGTGCGCAGCATCCGAGTCGACCCGGACCTCATGATCCGGATCAAAGAGGCCTGCTTCGATCAGCTCTCCAGATACCGTTCCAAGGACGAATGCTTCATCGAGGCCGAAATGATCCTCGAGCATTACAACAGCAAGGCCCTGCGGGCCAAGGCGGCCATGCAGAAAGCATAGCTGAGCAGCACTTCCCTCCGGAGGCCGCGGTGGCCCGCGGCGGTCCCAGGGAAGATGCGACTGCAAAAAACCTTTTGCAGTCGCAGTTGTCAGAAGTCGGAGGTCGGTAAAAACAATGAGCTACAAGAAAACAGAACAAAAGTACTTACGCTCGAATCATTCATCCACGACTTTCTGGAGGTGCGTCAGGGAGAGCCTCGCCCAGTACTAGGGCTTCACCCGCGGGATGTCGCGCCATTTCGTGGTGAACTCCCTGGAGGTCAGCCCCCGCCTCATCTCCCAGCTTTTCTCAATGCCGGCACAGCCGTAGTGCACCGCATTCTTGCCGTACTTGGCGTTGATGCTGTCCATGGCCCGCATGAGAGCCTTCGAGGACTCCCGCTTCGGAGAGCCGATCTCCCACAGGCTGAGCCGGCGCTGCGATTCCGGCTGCAGCCCGGTCAGCAGCACGCCGGCCTTGTTGTAGGCATACCCGGTCCGGTATATCTCTTCCAGCAGGCCCAGGGCCAGCTGGAGCAGGGCCTGGGTGCAGCTGGTGGCATAGGGCAGAAACCGGGAGGTGCAGGCCGCATACTGCGGCTCCGGCTTGAAGCGGTTGGTCTGGAGAAAAACGTGGAGGCAGCCGGCGAGCTGTCCGCTGGAGCGCAGCCTCTCGGCCGCGCTCTGCACGTGCCCGGTGAGGGCCTCTCTGAGATCGTCAAGATCCGTGACCGGACGGCCGAAGGATCTGGAGCGCACCAGGCTCTTGGCCGGCAAAGGGGCCTTCTCCAGCTCGATGCAGGAAATGCCGCGCAGCTCCAGTACCGTGTGCAGGCCGGCCACGGTAAGCTTCTTGCGGACCCAGCGCGCATCGGCCTGGCGCAGGTCATAGGCGGTGTGCACCTTTTCCCGGTACAAGCGCTTGGCGTAGCGCGGACCGATGCCCCAGACATCCTTGACCTGCACCGAGCGGAGCAGCCTCTCCAGATCGGATCGTTTGGACAGATCGAGCACTCCTTCCAGGGAGGGGTCGGTCTTGGCCAGCTTGTTGGCCAGCTTGGCCAGCGTCTTTGTCCGGGCCAGGCCGATGGATACCGGAATGCCGGTCCGCTTCCTGACCTCCTCCCCGAGATGCCGAACATAGGTTTCCAGATCGCTGCGCCATCTTTTGCTGAACAGGAGAAAGGCCTCGTCATGGGAGTAGATCTCGATCTCGGGGGCAAAGGAGGCCAGGACGGTCATCACCCGGTCGGACATGTCGGCGTACAGGGCGTAGTTGGAGGAGAAGACCCGGACGCGGTGCCGGGAGAAGAAATCCTTCCATTGAAAGGCCGGCGCGCCCATGGGAAGGCCGAGACGCTTGACCTCGTTGGACCTGGCCACCACGCAGCCGTCGTTGTTGGACAGAACAACCACCGGCTTGCCTTGGAGATGAGGCTGAAAAACCCGCTCGCAGGAAACGTAGAAGTTGTTGCAGTCCACCAGGGCGAAAAGCGGCCCCTCAGACTGAGACCGGATGGAGAACATAGGTCACGGTACCCCAGAGCTCGCAATCCGTTTCTTCCGCTCCCGGCGCGTTTTGCTCCCCGGAGAGAAGCTGCCAGCCGCCTTTTTCGCGCCGGAGCATGCGAAGCACCATCTCGCCGTTCAGAATGACGATCACCAGGCTTCCGCTGGAAGGAGCAACAGCCCGGTCGACCACCAGGATGTCCCCGGCGTGGATGTATCCGCCCAGCCGGGCATCGGCCTCGGCCCGGAGGAAGAAGGTGGAGGCCGGGTTGCGAATGATGAGCTCGTTCAGATCCAGCCGCTTATCCCTGAAATCGGCCCCGGCTGCGGCAAATCCGGTGGAGGCCCGAAACGGGGCTTGCGGATCAAAATGGTCGCCATGCATGACGGAATACCCTTGCCTCAGAATATATGCGTGGACCCAAGCTTGCTTT
>CAZQPF010000045.1:7528-15486 GCA_964595165.1 uncultured Desulfohalobiaceae bacterium | reverse complement strand
CTTTCCAGACGCAGCTGCAAAAAGGCGTTTGCAGTCGCATCCTTACCGGGGACTCGGAGCGGCACGCCCGGGACAGCCGGCCGCCCTTACCGGAAGTCGCGCCACATGCCGACCACCTTGCCGAGGATCCGCACCGTATCCATCTCGTCCCCCTCCAGGTAGACCGGGGAGTAGTTGGGGTTCGCGCTCCACAGCACGAGCTTGTGCGGATGCCTTTCCAGCCTTTTGACCATAATGGTGTCGGCCACGCCCACGGCGTAAATCCCTCCGGCGTAGATCTCCTGCTGGGACTGGTCGATGAGCACGGTGTCGCCTTCCCGGATCACCGGCTCCATGCTGTCCCCGATGACCTCCATAAGCACCATGCTGTCCGGACGGCCTTTCTGGCGCAGCCAATCCCGTCGAAAGGCGAAGTGGCCCTGCACATCCTCATCCATCAAGTGCGATCCCCCGCCGGCGTCGAGCTTGGCCCTGACCTTGGGAACCCTGTGAAAGCGGTCCAGACCGCTTATCCCGTCCCGGAGCCAGCTCGGATCAAGCGCGAACCGTTCACACAGCCGGGCTATCCATTTTTCCGGAATCACGTCCCGCTGCTTGGCCCGGCTGATGGAGGAACGGTTCAAGCCGAGCGCAGAGGCCAGCTCGGCTTGCGACCGGATGCCCGTACCCTGCGCCACCCGAAGCAAAAAGCCGTCGAAACGATTGGATGGCATAGCTGCCTCCTTGCTTGTTTACCTCAAGGTAAACAAATATCAACTTTATGGCAACACATTTTTCCTGGGAAGAATTCCCGCTTCGATTTAAGGCGCTTTCCCTATTGCCCGCTGTGTCAGCTCCGACTAGAGTGTATATTTCCCCGTAGAATCTTATTTCTAGCCTCTATCCGCACACTTGGACACGCATTGCTTCTCAGGACAGCTGTCTGGGGCGTGTGTCAATGCCACAGAGGGGTAGCCGCAATATGGGACCTGACACACCTGTCCGAGAGGCGTCTTGTTCTCCGTTCCCCAGCACAACCGAAAACGCGCCCGCGGCACAGGCCTTGCTTGCCACCCCGTGCTCGCTTCGGTCCCAAAAGCGCCGGCAACACGACCTGTTCTCTGGCGAGACAACGTTGCCGCAAAGCGGGAGCCGGCAGGAACATTCCCGGACCCAAACCTTTCAAAGAAGGTGAACGCCATGAATACCTACAAAAGAGCTTTCAAGCCTCATTATCGGTCCTTTCCGCGTCAAAGCCTGAAAGCGAGAGTGACCTATCTCTCCACCCTGGAAGGCGTGGAAGAGAACCGGGAGGGCCTGGCGCTCAACAAGGCGCCGGGCGGCATCTACTTCGAATCGAGCCAGTATCTTCCGCCGGGGAGCCGAGTGCATTTCATAGTTCAGGAACCGGAGTCCAAAGAGACAGCAAACCCCGGAAACGCGAACTTCTGTATCGGAACCGTGCGCTGGTGCCGGGAGCTTTCGGACTCTGCTCCGGGATCTTTCGGGGTCGGGGTCAAGCTTCTGGAGAACGAGTGCGAATGGTGCGGGGAAAAAGTGCCCTACGAGATGGTACGTCAGACCGAGGGAAAGGAGGTCTTTTGCCAGTCCTGCTTGCAGGATCTGGAGACCATCGGGGCCGGCAGGCTCAAAACCGCCATAACCAACCGGCTTCTGGGAAACGTCCTCTAAAGCACTGCCCGCCGCCGTGGCGGATAGCTGCGGGCCATTTCTCCCTCGACGCGGACGCGGGTTTGATATATCTTATTGCGGAAACAGCTTCGGGAGGAGGACTATGGCGGCAGAAGATCGCGAGGCCCGGTTGCGTAGGGTGTTCGGAACCAGAGAAGCTCCCGGGGTCACCGAGGACAGCCTGGCCCTGTTTCAGGAGTTTCTCAGGAACTGGCTGGAGGAGCCCTGCTTCGTTTTTGTGGCCCAGGAAGACGGGGCTCCCTTTGAGGCTCTGGAGCTGCTGGAAATCTCGGAGGAGCTCGATGTGGAGCAGGGACTTCTGGCCACCGTCAGACGGACCTCGGATTCGAAACAGTTCGAGCTTCCCCTGGCACAGCTTGAATGCCCTGTTGAAGACGCCACGAACCACGAGCTCATTGACGACTACTGCCAGTGGTTCGTCCGCTCCTTTCTCCCGCTTTAGCCCTTAGGGCTCGCCGCGACATTTGGCTGGCAGAAAGAATACGTTCGTCAAAAACTTTTGACTGGCCGACTCCTGAAATGCAGCTGCGAAAAAACTTTTTGCAGCTGCAGCATAGGCCCGAAGGCACTGCAAGGAAAGATCCCTATGCCAGAAGAACAGCTCAGCCGACTGCACACCGCCCTGGCTTCCTGTTTCGACGAGCACGACGCCGACTGTCTGAGCCGGATTCTCTTCCAGTGCATGGACAGGGAGATGACCGGCTACTCCGACCTGGACATCGCCTGTCCGGACAAGGACGATCACATCCTGAGCCTCTTCCAGGAAAGAGTGCTTATCCCGGTTCAGTCCACCACCGGCTCCTCCTGGGAGGAGAAAAGCCTCCGCCTGCAGCCGCAGGAATCCTACTTCGTACCCGGGGTGGCAAGATGCATGATCCGCTATGCCGCCTGGTCCGGACGCTTCGATACCGAACAGGCCCTCACCGGAATCCTTGCCAACTGCCCGGGCGCAGACGCGCAATCACTGGTGCGGCTGATAACAGGCTGCCTGGAGCACGCTCCTTCCTCTCGGCTGGAAGCCGGACTGCTCGGTGCGGTGGCCAACGGGCTGGGCCTGGACATCGACCTGCACGACGCGGTTGATTTCCTGGTAACCTGCGGCGTGCTCAGCCCCTGCAAAGGGGTCACCCTGGCCTCGGGAAGGCCCTGGTACGAAATCAACTCCTGCCTGTTTTGGGAGAAGAATGCCCTTGGCTCGGCCTCCGAGTAAGGCGCGCTGATTCGCCGGCTACAGCCGGCACATTGGGGCAATCCACGCTTTCCGCCTTAAAGCAGCAAGGTCAGAAAGGAAATCCCGGCAGAGCGAGCAGAGAAACCCACAGCCCAGCAGCCTGCAGCGGGCAGCTTATTCCTCCAGGCTGTCATTTCGGATATTGCGCCTGATGATAGCCAACAGATCCTTCTTTTCCACGGGCTTGGCGATATAGTCGTCCATGCCGGCCTGGAGGAACTTCTCCCTGTCTCCGGACATGGCATAAGCGGTGAGGGCGATGATCGGAATATCCTGGTAGGAAGCCTCGGAGGCCCGAATCTTCCTGGTAGCCTCCACGCCGTCCATAATCGGCATCTGAATATCCATCAGTATGCAGTGGAAGCTTCTCTGAGCAAGCGCATCCAGCACCCCTTCCCCGTTCTTGACCCACTCCACATCCAGACCGGACTCTTTCAGCACATGGCTGACGTAGAGATGGGTCATCGAGTCGTCATCCGCCAAAAGGACTTTCGTACCGGCCGGCGGGGCAAAAATTTCGTCCATGGCTTTCTCCGCGGGCCTAAGGGTTTGGAACAAAATACATCAAGATAAGTAAGAACCTTTATCCACGAATCTTCACCAATTTTCACTGATTTTTCCCTGGCCTGATCGGCCAAGGAAAAGAGTGATCGCCAAGGAGAAGCTCAGCTGACAGCTGATAGCAAGAGCAAAGAAACGGAAATCATTAAACCCGCAGAGAAAAGAACATCGCCCGCGAATGGACGCGAAGATCACATGACGGCGAGGGTGCTTCATTCGTGACGATTCGTGGGATTCGTGGACCAAGATCTTTTAAGCTTAGTTGTTTTGCGACAGATCCTAAGCTGGACAGAAGACACGGGGGCTGCTGCAATCTCCCTGGGCGCTCTTCGGCTCAGGGAGGCTGCTTGGGTGCTTCAGCCGAGTCCGAGGACTCTCCGCGGATTGTCGCGGACCATGCAGCGGACATCCGCCTCGGAGAATCCGGCTTGCAAGAAATGTTGCAGCATGGTTTCCAGCCCCTGCAGCGGGGATACGTTGTGCGCCTGGCCCAGGTCGCTGGCCAGAATCGTGCTCCCCGCTCCCAAGGACTTGACCCAGGAAATGGATCGCCCCAACTCGGTGCGCTCCTCCTGCGGCAGCGTGCTGGCATAGTAGCAGCGCTCGAAAAAAACGCCCTGCTCCAGGAGAACGCTCTGCTCGGCCAGGGAGAGGTAGGTGATCCAGAACTCTGGATGAGACACCACCACAGAGGCTACACTCTCCTCTCTGGCCGCTGAGATCAGGCAGTGGATTTCCCGGGGCGAGAGATGGCCGGTGCAGAGAGCTGCCCCGGAGTCCCTCGCCAGTTGGAGTATCTCCCTTACCTCGGACTTCAGCCTGCCTTTAGGATCCAGCACATTGATGCCGCCGTCCCTTCCGGTCCGCAAACGGTGATGCGCCGCGTCCACGGTGGGCATCCAGACCATCTTACCCCCGAGCTGCAGCGATACCTCTACGGCACGGGGATTGAGCCCTCCCACGCTCCAGTTGAGCGCCACCCCGCCGAACACCTGGACAGCGGAGAAGTTGGCCGCAGCGATCGCCGCCCGGGCTGCGGTGTCTCCGAGATGGCTCTTGATGACCACCGCCTGCAGACCGGCCTGCTTGGCCTGCCGCACCATCTCCAGGTCGTCGAGCTTCCGGGGAACGACATCCGGAGCCGTGTGGATGTGGCAATCCACAGCCCCGTGCAACAGATCTGCGGCTCGACTCCTAGCCATGAGCTTTACCCCATGAACAGCTGTGGAAAAAAGAGGGAAATTTCAGGTATAAAGGTGATCAGCCCCAACCCGGCCAAAGCGACCAACAGAAAAGGAATCACCGACAGGGTTACTTCCTCCATGCTCATGTCGGTAATGCTTTTGGCCACGAACAGATTATATCCAAAGGGAGCGGTAATGTAGCCAATAACAAAGTTAACCACCACCACGGTGCCGAAATGGATGGGGTGGATAGCGAACTGCTCAGCCACCGGAAGCAGAATGGGCACGATAATGACGATTGCGGCCGGGGTGTCCAGTACCGAGCCGATAAATAGGAACAGCAGATTGACCAGCAGGAGGAAGACCACCTTGTTGCTGGCAATGGCGAGCATGCTTTCCGCTGCCAGATGAGGCACCCTGGCGGCAGACAGGAGCCAGGCGAAGAGGTAGGCCACGGCAATGACGAACATGATCATGGCCGAGGTGCTGGCGGTCTTGGCGAAGCAGTCGTAGAGATCCCTCAATGTGAGGGAGCGAGTGATGATCAATCCGGCCGCTAGGACGTAGATGCTTCCGATGGCTCCGGCCTCTGTCGGGGTGAACACCCCGGCGTAAATCCCGCCCAGGACGATCACCGGCGCGGCCAAAGCAACCTTGGCACGCCAGAAGGCGGCAAGGATGCGCTTCAGGGAAGGCCGCTCCTGGGAGAGGGGCACCTTTTCCGCCTTGGCCTTGATGACGCAGACCAGGCACAGGAGAACGGCAAACAGAATCCCTGCCCCGAGGCCGGCAAAAAAGAGGCGAACAATGGACTCCTCAGCCACGACCCCGTAAATGATCAGGGGAATGCTGGGCGGAATGATCGGTCCCAAGGCTCCTGCAGAGGCCGAGGTCCCCACGGCGAATCGCTTGGAGTAGCCCCGCTTCTCCATCTGGGGAATGGTGATCGAGCCGATGGCCGCCACGGTGGCCGGGCCCGAGCCCGAGGCGGTGGCGAAAAGCATGGAGGAGATGACCGCACCCACAGCCATGCCGCCCGGAAGGAAGCCGAATATCTCATCGGCCAGCTTGATCAAGGACTCGGAGATGTTGGTTTTTTCCAGGGCCACTCCCAGCAGGACATAAAAGGGGATGGCCATGAGGGCGAAGTTGTTGATACCCGAAATGAGGGTCTGGGGAAACATCATAAAGGACTGATCCATGAGGATCAGGCCCAATATGCCGGCCATGCCCAGGGCAAATCCTATGGGAACCCTGATGACGATGAGGCCGACGAAGATCGCCAGCAGGAGCAGGGCAATAATCTCTGCGCTCAAGAAAGCTCCTCTACATCGGTATCCGCTTGCACCACGTGGATGATTTTCAACAGGGCAAAGAGAGCGATGAGCACTCCGGAAACAGGCAGGGAGAGATTGAGCCACAAGGTATTGATTTCTGCGGCCGGAGTGGTTTCAAAGCTGAACATCCAGGCGTAGCTCCAGCCATAGCGGATCATGAAGCCGGCGTAGACGATCGCCGTGAGGTGGGCAAAGACGAGGATTGCCTTGCGCAATAGCGGCGGGCTCCGCTTGGTCACCAGATCGAAGGAGATGTGCGACTCTTCGCGCAATCCTACGGCCACCCCGAGGAGGGTAAACCAGACGAAAACGATCCCGGCCACCTCTTCAGGCCAGGATAGGGCGCTGTGCAGAACGTAGCGGTAAAGGACCTCGATCCCGATGAGCACTACGAGGGCCGCACCCTGAACAACGAGAAGGAACACGAGCGCCCGGCTGAAGTAGTATTCGATTCGTTGCAGCATGGTACCAGGCCAGAGATGAATTAAGCCGATTCTTTCCGCAAAGTCGAGCCCTTGAAATCGCATCTTCCGGTCCGCCAAGCTGCGGACCGGAAGATTAGGCTGGCGGCTTTACTGGGATACCCGGTTCCGAGCCTCGAGAACGGCCTGCAGTACGTCCTTTCCGATCTTGTCCTCGAAGTCCTTGTACATCGGCCGGACCGCCTCTTGAAAAGGCTCCTTGTCCGGCACGTCGTTGATCTCCATGCCTTTGTCTTTCAGCTTGGTCAAAAAGTCCTCGATGATTCCCTTGAGCGCGTCTCGCTCATACTCCGCGGCTTCCTGGGCCGCCCGGGCGAACATGTCCTTTTCCTCCGAGGAGAGCTTGTTCCAGCGGGAGTTGGAGCACATGACAATGAGCGGCGAGTAGGTATGGCCTGTCAGGGAGAGGTACTTGGTCACCTCGTAAAACTTGTTGGAGTAGATGACCGGGATGGGGATCTCCAGGCCGTCGACGACGTTTTGCTGGACCGCGGTGAACACCTCGCCCCAGGGCAGGGGCACGGCATTGGATCCCAGGGACTTGAACAAGCCGATGTAGATGGGGGTCTTCATCACCCGGAACTTGATGCCTTGGGTATCCTCCGGCTCTTTGATGGGCCGGACGTTGTTGATCATATGCCGGTATCCGCCCTCGGAAAAGGCCAGGCCCTTGATATTCATCTGGCTCAGCCTGTCCAGGAGCATCTGACCGGCTTCCCCGTCCAGAACCTTGTGGGCCACCTCCCGATTGCCGAAGATAAAGGGCAGATCAAGAACCATGAAGGCATTGATAAAGGACCCCACCGGGGCGTTGGTGATGACCCCCAGATCCATGGTACCCATGCTGAGGTTCTTGATCATGTCCCTCTCGTTTCCCAGCTGTCCGCTGGGATAGAGCTCGACCTTGTATTTGCCGTTGGAATACTCCTCGATAAGCTCGGCGAACTTTTTCGAGGTGATGTAGTAGGGGTCTGTTTCCGAGGCCGAGGTTACGAACCCGAGCTTGAGCTTGATCGGCTCGGCAAAGAGGCTCTGCGAGCCAAGACCCAGAAACAGAACCACAAGACTTACCCACACAATGCAGCGTCGAAGCATATCAACCTCCTGGGGTTTAATAGATTCGCAATCCCAAACGTTCGGCTGCGTTTTTGATGTGCTCCAGCATGGCCTCGCGAGCCACTATTTCATCCTGGGCCTCTATGGCCTGAAAAATGGCCTCGTGCTCCAACTGGACCGAATCTGGCCATCCCGGATACTGGCTGGAGTGCTCCCTGGCCGTTTGAATAACCTCTCGCAGCTTGGCATTGAGGAACTCCATGAGCTCGATCAAAAACGGATTGCGGCTGGAATCGGCCATAAGCTGGTGAAAGGCCATGTCCGGGTCGGTGCCGTCAACATCCTCCCGCACGGCTTCCTGCATTTCCTCCAGCCGCTGCTGGCTGACACGCCCGAGCAGGTCGACGGGGTTGTG
>CAZQPF010000045.1:0-7518 GCA_964595165.1 uncultured Desulfohalobiaceae bacterium | reverse complement strand
CCGCTGCTGCATGGAGGTGAGCTGGTCTGCCGAACGCCGCTTAGCCGCCAGAGCCGCGCCATCGCTTTCCAGAATGGCCCGCAGCTCGAACAGGTATCCCAAGCGGGCCTGGGAGGCGTTTTCCAGGTCTTCGATGCGAAAAACCTTTCTGTCTCCGGCCTGGGCCACCACTGCGCCCTGCCCTTGCCGGGAATCGAGTATGCCGTCAAACTTGAGCCGAGCCAAAGCCTCGCGAATAACGGTTCGGCTGACACCGAAGGATTCGGCGAGATTGGCCTCCGATGGGAGCTTTTCCCCGGGGCGATAGTTGCCGTGTCTGATCTCCTCGTGGAGCACTTCCGCAACCTGCTCGGAAAGACTTGCCGGAGGCTTGAGCTTGAGGCTCATGGCTTGGTGTTGTTCCATAGCGGCCTTCCGTATGGGTAGAGGTTCCATTATCTAGTTTGAGCGGGAAAACTAGCCGACTCGTTTGGGGCTGTCAAGATGATTATATGATTGTCATACAAATTGCTTGCCTGGACAGGGCAGTGAGATGCTGCCCTGAACCAGGCAAGCAATTTGATATCTGTCCAAAAATATTGCACAGCGAAAGGAAGCGCCGGGCAAGGCTCAAGCCGCGGCGGTCATTGAATAACCTTTCGTTTTTCGATAAACCGTGGCCAGAGGCCACGCTGACTATAGCAAAAGGCAGCTGCCTGGAAAACGAAATACACGCTGTCCTACCTGGCAGTAAGAACCAGAATGGCCATAGACGGAACAGTACAAAGGCAGCTATTTGGAGAGCAGCATGGAGAATCGTTCTACCCCGCCGCTTCGCCTGGCCTGGCTCATGTGGGGGCTGGGGGCCTTGTTCTACCTCATGGGCTTTTTCCAGAGGGTCGCTCCGGCGGTAATGACCCAGGAGCTGATGCGCGACTTTCAGATAAGCGGTACGGGGCTCGGCAATCTCTCCGCCTTTTACTTCTACAGCTACGTTTTCATGCAGATTCCCACCGGGGTCATAGCCGACAACTGGGGGCCGCGCCGCCTTCTGACCGCCGGCGCCCTGGTGGCCTTCTTGGGCACAGCCACCTTCGCCCTGGCACCGGGAATCCATATCGCCGGACTGGGCCGGCTTCTGATCGGAGGCTCTGTTGCGGTAGCCTTCGTAGGCATGCTCAGACTGGCCAACAACTGGTTCCCGCCTCGCTACTTCGCCATGGTCACCGGCGTGGCCCTGTTCTTCGGCATCATCGGCGCAGTAGGCGCCGGGCCGCCCCTGCGGATGCTCATGAACCACTTCGACTGGCGAAGCCTTATGCTCGCGGCCTCGCTGGTCACCCTGGCCATCTGCCTGTCCATCTGGTTCTTCGTTCGGGATTGGCCCCACGAAAAGGGATATGCGGATCGCATCGCACCGGGCTCTGCCGCCAACGGGACCTCCTGGCGAGAGATTCTGCGCGGGGTGGCCGAGGTTCTGGCCTATCGCAACACCTTGCTCCTGTTTGTCATTCCCGGCGGGATCGTGGGCTCGGTGCTCACCTTCTCCGGCTTGTGGGGCGTGCCCTACCTGACCACGCATCACGACCTGCCCACCACCCAGGCCTCGGCCCTGACCTCCTGCCTGCTTGTAGCCTGGGCCGTGGGAGGGCCGGTCTTCGGCTGGTTTTCCGACGTCATCGGCCGCCGCAAGCCGCTCTATCTTCTGGGCTGCGGCCTGAGCCTTCTTGGCTGGGCCGCCCTGCTCTACATTCCCAGCCTCCCTCGCATCCCGCTCATTCTCATCCTGCTGCTGACCGGGTTCTCCTCCGGCTGCATGATCATCAGCTTCGCCTTTGCCAAGGAGTCTGTGCCGCTGCGGCTTGCCGGAACCGTAGCCGGCGTGGTCAATATGGGGGTCATGCTGGGACCCATGCTCCTCCAGCCGGCTGTGGGCTGGATGCTGGATCTCAACTGGCAGGGACAGACGGCCCAGGAGGTGAGAGTTTACGGCCTGGAGGCCTATCAGGCCGGATTCAGCCTCATGCTGGGCTGGGCAGTGCTCTCCTTTATCCTGCTCTTCCTCACCAGGGAAACCGGTTGCCGGCAGCAATAGCGGAAGACGTAGTCAGTGGTCGGTGGTCAGAGACCTCAAAAGAGACGTCTCCTTTGCAGACACATCTGCAAAAAGTTGTGCGTGGAATATTCAAGAGCAAGCATTTTATTATAACTATTTGTTTTTACTGACAAATATTTACAGTCTTCTGATCAGTGGCGGCTGCAAAAGGATTCTTGCAGCCGCATCTTTGCACTCGACAGTCAAAGGTTCTTAGATAACTAACTGTTTTTAAGAACAATATTCAAGATTCAATCTGGATGCCGTAAATCCTTCTTAACTCTTTGATTTTATTCTTCAACCGTGAACCGTGAACCTGGAACTTTGAACCCTCAAGTTTGCAGATGCATCTTTCAAACCATTGGAGAGAGCTGCATGGTTCAATCAAACGTACGTAAGGCCTCCCATCGCATCGTCCTTGGGCTTCTTCTCGGCTCCGCGCTGCTTCTATCGCCCCCGCCCCAGGCTTCAGCGGCCGAGATCAACTGCAATATCCAGGAGCACAGCTGCAGACAGCAGGTTCAAGGCCGCCGCGTTGAGCTGGATATCCTGCCCAAGCCGGTAAAGGCCATGCAGGAGCTTACCTTCCGGGTGAGCGTATCCGGCGTTCCCCTATCCGAACCCCCTTTCATCGATCTCGATATGCCGGGCATGGAGATGGGACCGAACCAGGTAAGCCTGAAGCAGGTCAATGCAACCACCTATGAAGGACGGGGGGTCATCGTCCGCTGTCCCAGCGGCAAACGGATCTGGAAGGCCACTGTGGTGCTGCCGGATACCGGACAGGCCGAGTTCGTCTTCGATGTGGTCTACTGACTCCATCCATCTCATCTTTCTGGCCACCGGGTTCAGTGTGGGTTTCGGGCATTGCCTGGGCATGTGCGGGCCGATCGTGATCTCGGTTTCCCTGCAGCTCAAGGATCGCCCTTCTCTGTGGCCCCAGGTCTGGTACAATGTCGGCCGCACCCTGACCTACGGGATTCTGGGGGCGGTGATGGGCGCAACCGCCTCGTTTACGCGGTTCGCCGCCGAGGTGAGCGGTCTGCAGCAATCGATCATGGTTCTCGCCGGGCTGCTCATTGCGATCATGGGCCTGGCAATGACCGGCTGGCTGCCGGCAGGCAAAATCTTTCACAACGCACCGCCGCTGCAGCGCTGGGTATCCAAGGCCTTCAAAAGGCTGATCCCGGCTCAGCGCACCTTCCCCTTTTTATTCCTGGGGCTTGTGCTGGGGCTCTTGCCCTGCGGCCCGGTCTACACCGCCATGCTTGCCGCCGCCAGAATCGGCATGGAGGCCGGGTCCTCCCTGCAAGGGGCTGCCTCCGGCTTCTTGCTGATGGCTTGCTTCGGAGCGGGCACCATTCCGGCCTTGCTGCTCCTTTCCCGGGTGACCCACATCAAGTGGCTCAAACATCGCCAGATGATCTACAGAGTCGGAGGGCTGGCCATGGTCGGGGTGGGAATCTACTTCATGGGCAAGGGGATAGTCTACTAAAGCCGCCCTGCTCAGCTGTGATCAAGGCTGGAGGCCGATGGCGAGCCCGGGCCGCCGATCTCTTGCCTGCTCAACAGAAGCGTGTTCCCGGTTACGCTCAAGCTGCTGAGCAGCATGGCGGTCACGGCCACCAGGGGATTCAAGAGCCCACTCATGGCAATGGGGATGCTCACTGCGTTGTAGATGAAGGTGAAGGCGAGATTCTGCCTGATGGTCCGAACAACCCTCCCTGCCAGATCCATAAACCGAAAGAGCTGCTGCGGATCGTTGCCCATGAGGGTCAGGGACGTCGCCTCCCGGCCGATCTGCCATCCGTTGTGCACTCCGATCCCTACATCGGCCGAGGCCAGGGCCGGAACGTCGTTCACCCCGTCGCCCAGCATGGCCACGCAGAATCCCTGCCTTTTGAGAGACTCCACAAAGGCGGCCTTGGCCGCAGGGCGCATATCGCCATGGCAGGCATCGATTCCCAGTGTTCTGCCGATCCTGGAGGTTGTCTGCTCGCTGTCTCCTGAAACGAGAGCGAGCCTGAAACCCCGCTGCTGCAGTCTTTCGACCACGGAGCGGCTCGAATCCCGGAGCGCATCGCCGAAGCGAAAGACGGCTACTGATCGGCCGTCGACCGTCATATATACCCGGGACAGAATCGACTCGCCCCTGGAAGCAAGGTTCGGATGCTCCTTGTTATCGATCGAACACGCCCGGCCGACAAAGGAGGCCGATCCGATCCGGATGAGTGAGCCGCCGCTGCATCCGGAAATCCCGTTGTCCTGCTGCTCCACGGAATGCACCTCATAAGGGGCAATCCCCCTGTCCAGCGCCGCCTGCACGAGAGCCTGGGCCACATAGTGCTGCGAGTGTGTCTCCAGGCCGGAGGCCAGGGCCAGGATCTCCTCCTCAGTCATGCCCTGCAGCGGCAGAATGTCCTGGAGCTCCCAGCGTCCTTTGGTCAGGGTGCCCGTCTTGTCGAATACCACGGCCTGAATGTCGCGAATCCCCTGGAACACCGAAAAGTCGTGCACCAGCAGGCCCATCTTTCCCGCCAGGGAAATGCCGGCCACCCTGGCCAGTGGAATAGCCACCCCGAGGGCGCAGGGGCAGGAGATCACGAGAACGGTAATGGCGCGCAGGAATGAAGCCCGGGGGTCCAGGCCCAGGGCGAGGCACACCCCTCCCGTGGCCAAGGCCAGCCCGACAATGGCCGGTACGAAGATGCGCAGCACCTTGTCCGTGATGTTCTCGAGCCCGGTCTTGCGCTCCAGGGCCTGCTCCATGATGGCCATGAGCTGGCCGATCATGGAATCCGCTCCCACTGCCTGGGCCTTCACCCGAAAGGAGCCGGAGCTCACCTTGGTCCCACTGGTGATCAGATCTCCGCTTTGCTTCTCCAGGGGTCTCGCCTCCCCGGTGAGCGAGCTCTCGTCCACCCTGCCCTGTCCGGAAACGATCCGCCCGTCCGCCGGTACGTTCTCCCCCTCGATCACCCGGAAGACATCGCCCGCCGTGAGCAGGGACGCGTCCACATAGCGGCCGCGGGGAAATGCCTCACTGCAGATTCTCACCTTGCTCGGCAGCAGCGCGAAGAAGCTGTCCAGCTGCGACAGAACGTCTTCCTTGCTGCGATGCTCCAAGGCCTTCCCGATGAGCACGATGGTGATGAGCATGGATGCGGTGTCGAAGTAGAGGTGGATGCTTCCCTGGAGCCAGTTGAGGTAGCTGTAGACCAATGCGCTCGTCGCTCCCAGGCTGATAAGGGCCTCCATGCCCGGAGTTCCGGAGAGAAGCCCTGATACCGCCCGGCGGTGAATCGGCGCCCCGCCGTAGACAAAGACCGCGGTGCCCAGGATCGCGATGGGCCAGGATAACTTGGACACCGCCCCCCGGGACAGCTCGGTGAAGAAGCCGGAGTACAGGGCCAAGGAGAGCATCATGACATTGATCGTCAAGAAGCAGGAAAGGGCCAGACGGAGAAATGTTTGGCGCGACTCCGAGCGTGCGGCCTGCGACTGGGTCGGATCGACGGAATAACCGAGCTTGCGGATAGCCTCCTTGATCTGGTGCGGCGTGGTGCGCACCGGATCATAGCGGATGTTCACCCGGTCCCGGACAAACTGACAGGCGGCATGGGACACTCCGGGAACCTTCCGGGCCGCCTGCTCCACCACCCAGGCGCAAGCCGGGCACCACATACCGCGCACTTCCAGCTCCAGGGAGAGGGCCTCGCCGGAGACGCACTCCCCTTCGACCGATTGCCTCGGATGAGCTCCCTCAGAAGGGCCTGGCCCGGAGGGTCCCTGGTCAGGCTGCGCCGGAAGGTCCTCTTCAGAGGCTGGAATGACGCCCGCCTCGACGCACCGCCTATAGAGCTCGGTCTCCCGAAACCTGCTCGGATCGCTCTCCTCCGTGGATTCCAGAAGCATCCGGTAGACCTGCTCGCAGCCGCGGCAGCAAAAGCGGAGGCGCTGCCCCTCGATCTCGGACCGGACCACCCCGTACCGGAGGCTCAGCCCGCAGAGGTCGCAGCTTTCCTGGTTCGGCGAGGCGCTCAAGGGGGATTTCCAGTCAGCGCAGCCGGAGGCTGCGCTGACTTATTGGGCTTGGTGATTGCACAGCATATCGACGTTCGAAGCCGGAAGCTCGAAGCAAGCTCGATGATGATGAGCGAGAAAGAGCTCTCATGCTATGGCTCCTTGCGGAGATCGCTCGAGCCGGTATCGCGGCGTCCCAGGGATCGGATGAAGGAGACGATGTGCCAGCGCCGCTCCACGGAGATGGTAGCGTGCAGAGGCGGCTGTCGTCCTCCACCGGGAACGCCGAAGCTGATGGAGCGAAACATCTCACCTAGGCTCAGTCCTTGCACCTGTTTGCTGCGCAGATCCGTGGGCAGCGGAGAAAAGCTCTGCCCCACCGTGGCCATGCCGTCATAGCGCTTGCCGTGGCAATGGACGCAGTAATAGGAGTAGCCGGTTTTACCGGACTGGAGCACGGTGGCGTTCGCCTCGGCATAGGGAGGCTCGAGCTCTTCCGCGGGAGTGGCCCGCAAGACGGCCTCGCCGCCCGAGAAAGGCACCACTCCTTTGGGCAGGGATGGAATCGGCTGCTCATGGGGACGGACCACCGGCGTCTCCCACATGCGCTCAAAGGGCATGAGGTTGTCGTAGACGGTAATGAGCCCGTAGAGGACGAAAAAAACGCCGAGGGCCAATCCCGCAAGGGCTATGATGCGGCGAATCATTCCCCTTGTGCTCCTCTCACGTGCTGCGGATGATCCAGCGGTTCGTAGATGGCATAGGGCGATTCCGCAGGCACATCGGGAATCGTGCCGTAGTTCCAGTCCGGCTGCCCGAGATCTCCGATGAGGGCAAAGGCAAAGACGCCCACCCCGAGAATCATGAGCAGCATGAGGAAGATGTTGACCCAGGAGCGAAGCACTGAGGTCTCTTTGTGCAGGTCTGCCATCTTAAATCACCACCTTGAAGATGCCGACGCCCACAATGTAAAACAGCCCCCAAAGAACCGTGCCGGCAATGATGAGGGCCATAGCCAAGGGAAAGGGCGCGTTGCGGTCCTCGAAGCCGCCGGGAAAGCGATAGATGATGGTCTTTTTGCTCTCCTCGGCCCGATCCGAGGCGAAATGGCTGTAGCCCAGAAAGAGCCCGAAGATGACGATGAAGACGAGCCCGGGAAGCAGATACATTACAACATGCTGCACGCCGAGCAGGTCGAAAAAACGCATGCCATGTCCTCCTCTCCGAGATGCGACTGCAAAAGATCCTTTTTGCAGTCCTAGTGATCACTTGAGAGTTCAAAGCTCCCAGTTCACGGTTCACAGTTGTTTTCGCATGGCGCAAAGCGCATGGCGAAGAAAGCTGATAGACAGACACACTGCTTCACAGCAAGAGTGAAGAGCAGAAATCTGAGCTTGAGACACAAAGCGCATGGCGCATAG
>CAZQPF010000044.1:0-24318 GCA_964595165.1 uncultured Desulfohalobiaceae bacterium | reverse complement strand
CGGGGACAGATAGTCACCGTCATCGATCTGGGCAAAAAGCTTGAGCTTTCTCCGGTCAAGATTTCGGATCAAACCCGGGTCATTATCGTGGACTGGAACAAGGAGTTCGTCGGCTTCATGGTCGATGCCATCACCGATGTCTACAGCGCGGATTCAGCTAGGATCGTCTCTCCGCCCTCCAATATCAAAGGGGTGCAGGGAAAATACTTTCAAGGCGTCTACAAGTCGGATCGAGATCTGATAGGCATTCTGGATATCGATGCCATTTTCTCTACAGACTGAGGCCCAACCGGGATGCAAGCCTCCATGAATGCTCTTCGAACCCTGGTGGTAGACGATACCATCTTTTACCGCAAGGTGCTCAGCGATATCCTGAAAACCTTCCCCGAAGTGGAAGTGGTGGGCACGGCCAATAACGGCAAGATCGCCCTGTCGCGCATCAAGAGCCTCAAGCCGGATCTGGTCACCCTGGATGTGGAGATGCCCGAGATGAACGGTCTGGAGGTTCTGCAAGAGATCAAGAGCCAGGGCCTGCAAACGGATTGCCTGGTGGTGAGCTCACTCACCGAGACCGGGGGAGAGCTCACCATCAAGTGCCTGGAGCTCGGGGCTTTCGATTTCATACCCAAGCCGGACCAAGACTCTACTGAAGAGAACATTCATGCCCTGACCGGCTCCCTGACCCAGAAGCTACGCGCCTTCAAGCGCCGCAAGGAGATCCGATCCCTCGCCCGGCACAACAAAGCAGACGCTCCGGAAAAAAGGGAAACCGCCCTGAGCGCTCAGGACTCCAGAGAGCTTCTGGCCAGCTCCAAGACTCCGGAAAAACGTACGGACAAGGCCAAGGCCGTGGCTATCGGGGTCTCCACCGGAGGTCCCAACGCTCTCACTGTGATGCTGCCCAAGCTTCCCGGAGCTCTCGGGGTTCCTGTTTTCGTGGTCCAGCATATGCCGCCGGTGTTCACCGCCTCTTTGGCCAAGGCGCTGAACGCCAAATGCGCCCTGGAGGTGAAAGAGGCGGTGAACGGAGAGGCGGTGGTTGCGGACACGGTTTATGTCGCTCCCGGAGGCAAACAGATGAAGGTGGCCAGCGGAGCGGGGTGGCAAAAGATCATCCGGATCAGCGACGACCCTCCGGAGAACAACTGCAAGCCCTCGGCGGACTACCTGTTCCGTTCCGTGGCCAGGGAGTACGGGGCCCAATCCACCGGCGTGGTCATGACCGGGATGGGCTCGGACGGCAAGCTGGGGATCAAGCTGATGAAGGCCTCCGGGGCAATGGTTATTGCCCAGGACAGTACAACCTGCGTGGTCTACGGAATGCCCAAGGCCATTGTGGACGACGGTCTTGCGGATATCATTGCCCCCCTGGGGGAGCTTGCGGAACGAATTCTTTACTCTGTACGGTAGCCCATGATCAGAATCAGCTCTCAAGAGGTCGAGGTCCTCTCCAAGTATATCTACTCCATCTCGGGCATCTCCCTGGACGAAAGCAAGGGATACCTGCTCGAGACCCGTCTCAGGCCCTTGCTTTTAGCCTTTGGGCTTCACTCCTTCAGCGAGCTCTACTACCAGGCCAGCACTGACCAGAGCGGGGAGCTGGAAAAAAAGGTCGTCGACGCCATCTCCACCCAGGAGACGCTTTTCTTTCGGGACCAAAATCCTTTCCAGCTCTTCAAGTACAAGATTCTTCCCGATCTCATCGACGCCAAGCCGAAACCGGATGGACAGGGGCGCATTCCGCTCCGCATCTGGTCCGCTGGATGCTCCACCGGGCAGGAGGTCTACAGCATCGGCATCTCTCTTTTGGAGGTCTTGTCCCGACGAGAGGAGTACGAGATCTCCATCCTGGGAACGGATATTTCCGAAGAAGCGCTGGCTCAGGCCAGCTACGGGGCCTACTCCAGATTCGAGATCGAGCGCGGCCTGCCCCGTCAGCTGCTGCAGAAATACTTCACTCCGGCGTCCGGAGGCTGGCGGATCAAGGACGAGGTTCGCTCTTTAGCCAGCTTCAAGAAGCAGAACCTGATGCAGCCCTTTGGGAATCTGGGAAAGTTCGACGTAGTTTTCTGCCGCAATGTGGCCATCTATTTCGCCCACAGGGACAAAGTCAAGCTGTTTGAGAAGATATCCCGTATCCTGGAGCCGGGAGGCTATCTCATCGTCGGCGGCTCCGAGTCCTTGAGCGGGGTTGCGCCCCAGTTCGAGACGAAACGCTACCTCAAGGGTATCTACTACCAACGTCGCGACCAAGGGGCGCTCCAGCCTCGGTTGCAGTTAGCCGAGAGGGCTTTCCCTTCTAGAGTGAGCAGCAGCGGGTCCCAGCAACCCGGCGGCGCAAAGAGCGCGCAGCCTCAAAAAGCAAATCCAGCTCCGCCCAGTGCCGCCCAACAGCCGGGTAAGGACCCCATGATCCAGAAGAGCTCTTCCCGGGAACGAGAAAGGAGCAAGAGTCCGGGCAGGGAGGAGGGGGAACCAAGGCAGGCGGTCCCGGAAGCCGAGATCTCGGCCTCGAAGAAGCCGGAGCCTTCCTCCTGGAGGACAAAAGGGCGAGCTTTTGCTCCGGAAAAGTCCCTGCTGAGCAAGCTGGGCCGAAAAAGAGAGAAGAAGGGGGGCAGCCCTTTTTTGTCCAAGACCGAGCTGCATAGAGAGGAGGGCAGGTCGCTTCTGGCCAAGATCCAGCGCAGGAACCAGAAGGCCGAAGACTAGGCGGGCGGCCTATCCTTCTCCCGACTGGAGCAGGCCCATGGCTTGGAGCTCGCTGACTATCTTGCCACGATCCAGAGGCTTGGTGACATAGGAGGTGGCCTCTCCCTTGAAAAAGGCCTCGTTAACGTTTTTTACGTCGTCCAGAGCGGTGGTCATGAGTACCTTGGCCTCCCGGCCGAATCGAATATCCCTCTCCTTTTCGATCCTTCGAATGCTCTGCAGGGCCTGCTGTCCATCCATGACCGGCATCATGATATCCAGACAAATAAGATCGTAGGGAGCGTTTTCTTCCAGGGCCAGCCGGAAGGACTCCACTGCCTCCTCACCGTTTACCGCTATATCGCAATCGCCGTACGTGGAGAGAAGCGCTTTCAACAGTCGCCGGCTGGCCAGATCGTCTTCCACAATGAGGATGCGCATAGGATTCTCCCTTGATTGAGACAACTTTTTTAAGACACGGCGCTCGTGACCTGTCAAACATATAACGTTGCATATCAGGAAAGGCCCTTCTCCGGCTCCCCTCCTTGCCGCCTGTCTTCCAGGCGGGAGGGATTTGGGATATGCCAAAACACGAGTTACCGGGAGCCTCAGCCTCCCCCCGGGCGAGAAGCTTCCAGAAGCTCCTGCAGCTGATGCAAGGATTGCTCCAGGCTGTGCCGGAGCTCCTGGCTGGTATCGATTCGGATATGGTGCCTGGAAGAGAGCTCCTCTATGGGCTCGAAGCTCGCCGCCTGCTCTTTGAGAAGCTCCGGTCTGCCGTCTGAGGGATCGCTTTCTTTCGTGGCTCTCCGGGCCAGACGGCGTTGGAGCTCGGGCTCCGGACAGCTGCATTCCAGAACCCCGAACCCGGCACCGGTCTGTCGAGCCAGCTCCCAGGCCTGCAAGCGCTTTTTCGATCTGCTGAAGGAGGCGTCCAGGATAACGGAGCGCCCCTGGGCCAGGTACTCCCGGGAGCGCTCAAGGAGCTCGCGGTATACCCGGTCGGTAATCTGCGGGTCGTAGATGCCTTGGCCAAAGGATTCCGGATGGGCGGACTCCGGGTCGAGGCCCAGCATTTCCTTGCGCAGCACGTCGCTCCGCAGCAGGGGAGCGTCCAGGTAGAAGGCCAGCTCTCCAGCCAGACGGCTCTTGCCGCTCCCCATGAGACCGGACATAATGAGCAGCAAGGGCCTTTGCGGCCGCAGAGCGTAGGCGTAGGCCAGCTCGAAGTAGCGCACGGCCTCGTCCTCGGCCTCTTTCTGCTGCTGTTGCAGCTCGCTTTCCTGGCTGCGTATCCCGGCCACCTTGCCCCGGGTGTAGGCGTAGTAGCACTTGTAGAACTGGAGGAGCTCCAGGATGGCCTGGTCGCCGGAGCGGTCCACATAGGCGGAGACAAAGTCCCTGGCCAGGCCGGGGTGCCCCAGGAAGTCGAGATCCATGGCCAGGAATCCCACCTCGGCGGCTACGTCAAGATAGCGGAAGCGTTCGTTGAACTCAATGCAGTCGAAAATGACGATCTCCTGCTCCAGCAGACAGATGTGCTCCGAACGCAGATCACCGTGTCCCTCTTTGATCCGCTGCTCCTCAACCCGCTGCCGGAAGAGCTCGGCCTTGTCCCGGAGCCGATCCCGGCTGAAGCTCCGGACTTTATCAAGGGCCCGCTGCGAAATAAGAGCGCCGACAAAGGCCTCTGTCTGGGAGAAGTTCTCCTCCAGGTTGCGGCGGATATACTCCAGCTCTCTTTCCGGGCTGAGACCGGAATCCGCCTCGCTTTGCCGGTGAAAGGACACCAGCCGGTGGGCAATGGAATCCATGGCAGCGCTGTCCACAGCCTCCTTATTAAGCAGCGAGCTCAGCAAGCGATCCCTGGGGAGCCGCTTCATGACCACGCAGTAGTCCACCGCCCGGCCGGAGGTCTCCTCTGGGGCAAGGCGCAGACTGCCGGAGCCCTCCCGGATCACCGCCTCCACCCTGAGGTAGGTGTCCGGGGCCAGACGCCGGTTGAGGCGGATCTCCTCCTGGCAGTAGAAGCGTCGCTTCTCCAGGCTGGAAAAATCCAGGAAGCCCAGATCCAGCGGCTTCTTGAGCTTGTACACCAGATCTCCGGCCAGGAATACGTGCGAGATGTGGGTCTGGATATGCTCCACCCGGCAGGGGCGGTGGGGGTAGAATCCCGGGCTGCTGAGGCTGGTGATGAGCTCTTTGTTTTCCACTGTTGAGGCTCCGTTCCTTCCTGGGTATGATGCTACCCTAAGGAAGCTCTTTTGGCAAAAGACAGAGGCCTGTTGCTCAAACCGGAAAATAAAGGAGGAGGCCTGCGGCCATGCACGCGAGACAAGACAGAAGAATTATCGATGCTCACGCCCATTGCGGCGTGCAGGACCAAAGCTTTGCCCAGTCTTTCCAGGACTACCGTGCCGCGGTGCAGAACAGCCCCATACAAGGGGTGGTCATGTTTCCCCCGGTGATGGAGATCTACAACCGCTTCGATCCCTTTTTCCAGGATACGCCGGAGTGGCAGGAAAAGCGCTCCCGGGCCAACGAGTATGTGGCCGGCTTGGGAGAGGACAGCCTCAAAGTTATTCCCTTTTTCTTCATCTGGAACGATTTTGCGGTCCAGTCCATTGACCAACGCTTCAAGGGGATCAAATGGCACCGCCATCCCAGTGAGCCGGAGTACCGCTACAGCGATCCGGCCTGCGAGCGGGCCGTGCGAGAGATCGAGCGGCGCAGGCTGCCGGTGGTGCTCGAGGAGGAGCTGGAGAACACCCTGTTCTTCATCCGGGAGCTCGCTCCGGAGGCCATAGTGATCATTCCCCACCTCGGAGGGCTCAACGGCGGCTACCGCAATCTGCTCCGGGAGAACGTCTTCCAGCTGGAAAGGGTGTATGCGGACACGGCTCTGGCCTCTTCGGCTGAGATCAGCGATTATGTGGAACGCTTCGGGCCGGACCGGCTGCTCTTCGGGTCCGACTTCCCTTTCGGCCATCCGGCAGCAGAGCTGGCCAAGGTGCAGCGTCTGAGCTTCCCTGAGGAAATCGAGACCGCCATCCTGGGCGGCAACGTCCTGGATCTCGTGAGCTCGGTAAGAGGGCCAGAATGACGCAGGCGGAGCATCTCCCCTTTTTGTTTCTTTTTGGAAAAAGAAAGCGGAGCACAAATCCCCTGGAAAGCAGACTTTCCAGGGGATTTGTGCTACATGAAGCCCATGGCGCGCGGCAGCCAGAGCACGGTCCAGGGAAAGTAGGTCAGAATGAGCAGCACCACGAACTGGATGAGGATGAACGGGAGCACGGCCCTGGAGACATAGAGGATGTTCCTGCGGGCCAGGGAGCCGGTGATGAACAGGCTGACCCCCATGGGCGGCGTGCAGTACCCGATGGCCAGATTGACGGTCATGATGAGGCCGAAATGCATGGGATCGATGTTGAAGTGGCTGAGCATGGGCAGGAAGACCGGTCCCAGTATGAGGGTGGCCGAGATGATGTCCATGAACATGCCGATAACCAGGAGGATGAGGTTCATCCCCAAGAGGAAAAGCACCGGCGACTGGATGCTGCCCAGAACCATCTCGGTGAGCCGGGCCGGGATGTTTTCCAGGGTCAGGTAGCGCCCGAAGCAGGTGGCTCCGGCTACGATGATGAGCAGCGTGGCCGAGGTGATGGCCGAGTCCACGGTTATTTTCTTGGCCTGGCGGAGGTTGATGGAGCGGTGAATGAGGAGCTCCACGGCAAAGGCGTACACCGAGGCTACCACAGCGGCCTCGTTGGCGGTGAAGACCCCGGAAAAGATGCCCCCGAAGATAATTACCGGCAGCAGCAGGGCCCAGAAGCCTTCCTTGAGGGCCAGGACCACATCCTTGGGAGTGGGTACCGGCTCCCGGACGATGGAGGCGTCGTCCTTGAAGGTGAACCAGGTGAAGACGCACACCCCGAGCATGATCATCAGGCCGGGAATGAAGCCGGTGAGAAAGAGCCCCTCCAGAGAGACGTTGCTGATCATGCTGTAGAGGATCATGCTGATGCTGGGCGGGATGATCACTCCCAGGTTGGGCGAGGTGGCCATGAGCCCCAGGGTATAGCGCTCCTGGTAGCCGTTGTTCATCAGGGCGGGGATCATTACTCCGCCTATGGCCACTACCGTGGCCACTGTGGACCCGGAGATGGCCCCGAAAAGCCCGCAGGCGATGACCCCGGCCATGCCCAGTCCTCCGGGCAGCCAGCTGACGAACACGTTGGCCACGCGGACCAGCTTCTCCACGATGCGCCCCGAGCTCATGACATTGCCGCACAGGATGAAGAACAGGACCACCACCAGGGCGAAGTTGTCCAGGCTGCGGAACAGGGTTTGAAAGATGAGCATCAAGGGCATGCTGGTGAACAGGAGAAATCCCAGGGCGGCGGTAAAGAAGAGGCAGATGAAGACCGGGATGTTGGCCGCCATGCAGCCCAGCAAAATGAGCAGGATGATGAGATCGCTGGTTATCATGCCCCGGCTATCTCCTGCTGAAGAAGTCGTTGTACATGCCTTGCAGGGTGCGAAAGGTCATGAGCACGCCGGTGAGGGGCAGGATGGCGTAGAGCCAGACAAGCGGGATCTGCAGGGTGATGGTTTTCTGCCCGGTCTGCGCCATGAGCTCGGCCAGTCTCCAGCCGAAATGGATGAGCAGCAGGGAGAAAGCCAGGGTGGCCAGATGGCTGACCAGGGTCAGCGGGGCTTTGAGGGCTTGAAAGATCTGGACTGCGGCGTCGACCTTGATCTGCGCGTTTCGCCGCACAGCCGCGCTGCAGCCGATGAAGGTAGTGTAGATGATCACCTCCCGGACGAGCTCTTCGGACCAGGGGAGGGAGTGATTGAATCCGTAGCGCAGAATGACGTTCACGAACAGGGAGAAGAGGGCGACGATCACCGTGAGGAACAGGCTCCACTCTTCAAACCAGGTAACGATTCGGTCCAGTAGGCGCAGCAGTTGAGCGAGCATAGGAGGCATCAGGTGATCGTTCCGAGGCCCTGATCCCCTGCAGGGAGATCCTTTGCAGGGGATCGGGGCGGCGGTTCAGCAAGGGCCGTTTTAGCGCTCCGGCCGTTCGTAGCCCATGTATTCTTGAACTTCCCGGAGGTAGTTGTCCGGTCTGTAAGTATCTCCCGGATAGAGCTTGTTGATTTCCGCAGCGTACTGTTCGTGGACCTCGTGGCCCTGCCGCTTGAGGCGGTCCATCTCCTCCTCCGGGAGCTGGTGGAACTGGACCCCGTTATCCTCGGCCAGCTGGATCTGATGGATCTCCTGCTGCTTGGTCTCCTTCCGGATTCGGTTGCACACCTCGTGGACCACGTTTTCAAAGGTGGTCTGCAGGTCTTGGGGCAGGCTGTTGAACCAGGCCTTGTTGAAGATCCAGATAAACAGCCCCTGGGCGTAGTTGATCTGCGTATAGTGCGAGGCAACTTCAAACTTCTTGGTAATGTTGCAGACGATGGGGGTATGATCCAGCCCGGTTATCACGCCCTGCTTGAGGGAGACGTGGACGTCCGGCCAGGGCATGACCACGGCCGTGAGGCCCCACTGTTTATAGAGCAGCTGATTTACAGCCGCTTCGGCGATTCGAAACTTGATATTGTGCGCCTCTTCGAGGGTGCGCACCGGCTTGGTCGTGGCCCATCCATAATTGCCATAGCCCGTGATGTCCAGCCCGATGATGCCCTGATGATCCATGGCCCGCATGAAATGGTCGAACAGTTTGCCGCTGTTCACAAACTTATCCAGCTTTTCAAAGGAGTTCACCAAAAAGGGGAGATTGATCAGCCCGAACCTGGGCCCCAGGTTGGTGGCTGCCACGGAGCTCACCCCCATGCCCTGGATAGCTCCCATCTTCAGCTGATTGAGCACCTCCACCTCGCCGCCGAGCATGGAAAAGGGCTTGAAATCGAAGTAGATGCGGCCGTCCGTCCGTTCCCACAGCAGGTCCCGGATGGCGAAGCCGGCATAGACCCCCTTGATGACCGGGTGGGAAACATTGGATACGATGCAGCGGTATTCCGCACCGGAGGGGTCAAAGTCCGCTTTCCACTTATCCAGCGAAGGCGGTGCTGCCAGAGCCGCGGACACGGCCCAGAGGAACAGCACGAGGCATAGGCTGAGGGTTCGCATACTCTCTCCTTTCGAGTTAAAGGGATACCTTACAGAAATCCATGGGCCAGATGTTGGATCGCTTGACGCAGATCCTGCTTGGTCAGAACCTCAGATCCTAAGGACTGTTGGATAAGAAAGCCCTCGAACAGGGCGGTGACCAAGCCGCCGAGCTTTTTCGCGGCCGCCGAATCATCGGTGAACGGAGAGAGAATGGCGGAGAACAGCTCGGCGGAGAGGCGATAGTCGCTGCTGTTGTATTTCTTTTTCAGATCCTCCTTGCGACAGGCGTAAATGGAGAACTCGAGAAAGACCTTGGACCAGTTGGCGTCGTCGATAATGGTTTCCAGGAAATCAACCAGGACGTCCAGTACCTCGTTGGCGGTTTGCGCCTTTTGCAGGCCGTTCTGGCGGCCGCAGCGGTAGGTGCGCAGCCGGTCCTGGAGGATGTCCAGAAAGATGTCGTCCTTGCTTTTCCAGTAGCGGTAGAAGTTCCCCTTGGCGTATCCGGCATTGTCGGTGATCTCGGCTATAGTAGCCGAGACGAACCCGCGCTCCCCGAAAATCTGCACCGCGGAGTGCATGAGCTCGGCGCGGGTTTGCTGCGACTTCTCCTGCTGGCGGCGGCGGTTCATGATTCTGTATGGAGCTCAAGCTGGTTGGAACAATTGTTGACCGCGGGTCAATTTGAAACTACGCCGGGTTGTTTTTCTCTGTCAATGGAAATTTTCGAATAATCTTTGGATATTCCGGAGTGCAGGCCTGGGATGATCAGGGAGGGCGGGGCTTGCCTGGCTGCTTGACAGCAGGGACCGGGTTTCCGAATAATGCAGCTTCCTTTTGCCTAAAAGCGCCGTTTCGAACGGTTGTCAAGGAACGCCGATTTCATGGGGATGAGCTTTCAGGGCAGATACCTCTTTGGGCTGGCCAGTTGGATAATACGCCTGTGGTGCAGGACCTTGCGCTATGAACGGACCGGATACGAGCCGGTTCTGGAGCTCAGGCAGAGGCGGCGCTGCGTGTTCACCATCTGGCATGACGAGATGTTCTCTCCTTGTTATCTGCACCGGGATGAGGGACTCATAGCCGTGGTCAGCGCAAGCGGAGACGGCGACTTTGTGGCCGGGATCCTGGCCAGGCTGGGCTACAATCTCTCCCGGGGCTCGAGCAGCAGGGGAGGGATGCGTGCCCTGCGGCAAGCCCTGTCTTTCATACGCTCCTTGGACCGGGACGCAGTGCTCACCGTGGACGGCCCCAGAGGCCCGAGACATCGGGCCAAGGAAGGGGCGATCTATATCGCGCACAAGGCGGGGATTCCCATCGTGCCGGTGAGAGTGCGCTTGAGCCGCGCCAAGCGGTTCAACAAGGCCTGGGACCATTTTCAGCTCCCCCTGCCCGGCTCGAGCTGCGAAATCGTCTACGGCGAGCCCTATACTCCTCAGTGCACCCGGCTGGACTCCGCCAGCCTGGAAAGCGAGCGCCGGAAGCTGCAGGCCAGAATGGACGGGCTCCTGCCCCCGGAGCCTCTGCCAGGCTGACCTACTGGGCTTGATGGAGAAGAATCCAGCGATTCAGGCTGGACAATGTCTAGTGACCTGTCAAATACAAATCGTTGCCTATCGGGAAAGGTCCTGCATCGGCTCCCCTCCTTGCCGCCTGTCTTTCAGGCGGGAGGGAGGGGTCAGGGGAGGGTTCTTTATTGCGACATGTTACGATATGCCAAAACACTAGTAGGCGAACTGCGGCTCCGGGGAGGGCCTTTGCCCCTGCATGCGCTTCTCGATGCCCTGGAGACGCTCCTTGGCCGCCTCCTTCTGTCCTTTACGGTCGGCGCGCTCCACAACCCGTTCCAACAAGGCCCCCGCAGTAGATAGCCTGCCTTGCTGCTCATACATGAGAGCGGCCCGATACAGCGCGGTTACGGACCAGATGTTCTGTTCCGGATAGCCCCAGGCCAGCTGGAGATAGCGCTTGCGGGCCCTTTCCAGCCGGCCTTTCTTCTGATCCCCTTCAGCCAGCCAGAACAGAATCTCCGCCTGGAGCGAGGGCTTCAAGTCCCGCCGATTGGCCCACAACCCATCGAGCATTCGCTGGGCCCAGTCCCACTCATCCTGTCTTTGAGCCACAAGGGCGATCTTGAGCCTTTTCTGTGCGGACAGGGCTTGCGGGGCCTTGTCCAGGAGCTCTTGATACAGCCGGAGGGACTGCCTGGTGTTGCCCTCTTCCATGGCCAGCCCGGCTTGAGCGGTGAGAAAGCGAGCCTTGAAGTCCTGATCCATGCCCTGAGGCTCAACGGCTCGGAGATACTCCGAGGCCAGCTGGAGATGCTCCTTCTCGTGGGCCTGCTCGGCCAGCAGCATAAGGGCCTTGTTGGCCAGCTCGGTCTGGGGAAACTGGAGCGCAATGCGCTTGGCCAGAGACTCATCTTGCTTGTCCGCCCAGGCTGATTCGGCCCGGTGATAGGCCAGAAGCGGATCCAAGGGCCGGCTGAGCCCGGTATCTTTATTCTGCAGGGCCTGGGAACGAATCCAGAACGGAGCCAGGATGTGCAGATTTTGCTCGCTTTGCAGGCTCTGCAGGAGGGCGGACAGGATGCGTCGGTCCTCCGGGGAGACCTCGGAGGATCCGAGAAGGTCCGCAAGGGGGGTTGAGCCGAGAATCGCCCCACAGAGCTTGAGCGAAAGGGGAAGGTCTTTGCTGGAGCTCTCCTGCCACAAGGCTTGGTACTCCGAGCTTTTTCCGGCCAGGAAGGAGTAGGCCAGCTGAAAACGGCGCAGGGCCAGCTGCAGATCCCGGCTGAGGAGTGCGGACTGAAGCTCCTTGTCGATCCGCTGCAGCGCCTGGCTGGGCTCAAGCCCCAGGAGCCCCTCGGAGAAGGCTGCCCAGCTGTCCGACTCGGGCTGATCCACCTTCCAGGAAAGCGAGCGCATCTGGGCCAGCCGGGGCAGGACCATGCCTTGGCAGGCCTTGTATTTGGGATAGGTATCCTCCAGCCCCAGGGCCCTGGCCTGCAGCTCTTGCGAGAAGTCTTCCGGGAAAAGGGCCCGCAGCGCCTGAGACCACAGATCCCGGAGCTCTGCCGAGTCAACTCTCTGTAAAGCATTCGCGGCGGCGGAGAAATGGTTGACCGCAACCGCGGCCAGAGCGGAAGCGATCCGTCTGCGATCCATCCGAGAGATACTGATATTGGAGTCCTTGCTTTCCCGGCTGGGCTCGGCCTCCCGTTCCAGCCGATTGAGAGCTCCTTGCGCCGCTGTCCAGAACGAGGCCTTGGGCCAGACCGACTCCGCAAGCTCGGCTGCCCTGGCCATGATTTGCCGCTGTCCGGCGTTGGCCTGCAGGCTCCCTCCGGTGAACCGCTGCCAGAACCAGCGCTTCCAGATGGATTCCAGGTAAAGCGGAAACCCGGGCTCTTTTTCGAACATCTCCCGGCGGTTGTCCTTTCCGAGCTGCATACCGGCCTGGCTGTACCAGAGCAGGGCCTGAATATGGTCTTCCCGGAGACGATAGGCCCTGGCCTTGAGCCATAGCCTCTGGCCCTCGGCCTCCGCCTGGGAGAAGCTTCCGTATTCATCCAGCAGAGAGACGGCCTCTTTCAGCTTCCTTTGCTTCATCAGCAGCTCGGCCCGACGGAGCACCGTTTCCGGAGTGGGGCTTTTCCGGGCCAGCTCGGACTCCAGGATGTCCCAGGCACCGAAGGACTCCAGCCAGGCGGAGAAGTCCTTTTCCCTAGCCGCACTCTGCTGCGCAGTGCCGAGTCCGAGGAACAGGAGCAGCAAAACCACAAGACCTGAGGGCAGCAATGATCGCAGGGTGTTCATAGCTCAACAATATCCTTTATGCGCCTAGCCCAGAGGGATGTTCAGCCGGCGCTAGCTGTTTTCATTGATTTGTTCAAGGCTAAGGCAAAGCTAGGGCAAGAGCAGCAAAATATCAACCCGCAATCCTTAAACTAAACAGCATGTTTAATTTTATAAAACGTTTACTTTTCTTAAACTTTAACTATTCAAGCAGCGTCTTGCCAGGGCCGCAATCTTTTTGACCGTGTATAAGCTTCTGCCAAGGGTGCTATGGATGGATGGGGGCTGAGGCAAGCAGTTGCTTCAACGGCTTGACCCCATCTGATGTTCATGCTTCTGGGGAAGGCTCGCGAAAGCCAGGCAAGCTAGGCGATTGGCTGCAGGTCATTCCTGGGATCGCCGCGGGCCACCGCGGCCTAATGAAGTGAAAGGGCGGCTAGAGAGGGGTGGTCAAGTCAGGAGGGCGGGCAGGAGACTTGGATATTAAAGTTTACATAATATACATTATGAGACATTTGAGACACACATGGTGTTCTTAGGAGGAATTGACACCTCTATTCTGCATAAGATAATATTTATGTTGATTTCAAAAGTTCAAAATCCTTCCAGCTTACGGAAAGGAGATGTTCCAATGATTGATCTCAGTAAACTGCACGCACAATATCTTACTGATGCATCCGGAAAGAGAATATCGGTGGTTTTGCCTCTAGATGATTTTCAAGAATTAGTTGAAGATATTGAAGATCTCGCTGCGATTGCCGAAAGGCGCGAAGAACCTGCTATGCCCCATGAACAGGTAGTCCATGAATTGAAGAAAGATGGCCTCCTATAAAATTATCTGGAAGAATTCAGCTTGGAAAGAATTGCGAAAGCTGCCCCAGGAGACAATATCCAGCGTTGTCGAGCATGTTGAGAGCCTTGCAGACAACCCTTTTCCCTTTGGCGTAAGGAAACTCTCGGGGACTGAACACACCTACCGAATCCGATCGGGGGATTATCGGATAGTTTATAATGTGGAAAAAAATCTTCTGGTTGTGGAGATTATTAGGGTAGGACACCGAAGGGATGTTTATAGACAACTCATTTGAACGTTAAGGCAGGCGATCTCTGTCTTATCTTCCCGCTTCCGACCTCCGATCTCGGTCTTCCCGCTTCCGACCTCCGACCTCTGACCTCGGTCTTCCCGACCTCCGACTTCCGTCTTCCGTCCCTCCCAGGGACGGCCTGGTCCGCTTATCAGTCCGAGATGCAGCCTGAGCTCTGGACCTCGGGGTTGTCCATGACCTCAACCCCTTCCGGAGGGCTGAAGCTGAAGAGCGAGGGGTCCAGCTCCGGGTCGATTTCTATGTCCTCGAAGCTGATGCTGTTCGTATTGCTGAAAAAGTCGGTGAGCTCGATCTTGCGAAGCAGGTGGGTCTCCGGCTCCACCCAGACCCTGGCTTCCACCAGGCTCGGCTCGGGATTCTTGGGGATCAGCTTGAGCTCAATGAGGCCGCTGTCCTCCGCTCCCAGCCTATGCACCTTGAAATCCGCCTCGATGTTCACCTCGCCGGTGATAAACTTGAGCATGGTTTTGGAGTTGAAAATCTCCTGCAGACCGTACTTATGGGCCACGTTCTCCTCGGGAAAGTAATCCCAGACGCATTTTGCGTTGATGATAAGCAGCTCTTTCTCCGGCGAGGTGGTTTCCCAGTGGATGTTGCGCGGCTTTTGGAATGCGATCCATCCCCGGCGCACCTCTTCTTCCTTGCTGGCTGCGTTGAACAGGGACTGGGTGAACTGGGTACGGAAGCTTTGGATGGTTTGATACTGCTCCTGAATGGCCGCCGTGATCTCGGAGCCGTAAACAGAGGGAGCTGTGCTGAGCATAGCGAGCGCCAGGCAGATAGTGCTCAGCCAAATGCAGCTTCTTGTGGTCAATTTGCACGTCATATTCATTCATTCCTTGGTTTAATGCCTATAACATTGGGTACTTTAGAGAAGGAGCCCGGGCTTTCGGTCCACAGGGTGCTCTGCGAGATGCCGTGCCAGCCCTTGGCCAAAGCCTCGGTTTCGATGTACAGGCCCGCTGTGGGCCCTCCTTCAGTAAACAGGCTCGATTGAAGCTGGATGGGCAGCTGGAGAAGGATACGGTTCAGCTGGTGCATCGTCCTGGGGTACTGGCTCAAAATGAAGAGCACTCTTCCGGCCTTGTCGATGCCGATCGCGGCCACGCTGAAGTCCTTGCCCTCTTTTGGCCATACGCTTTGGCCCTTCTTGTCGATCATGCGGTAGTTCTGCACCACGGTGTGGTATTGCTCCAGTATGTCTTTCCATTTCGGCTGCTCAGCCCGGTCCACGATCTGAACCTCGGGCAGCTCCGGATCTTTGGGATTGAAGACCAGAAAGGCCCCGTAGTCAGGGTGGATGAGGCCCTGATTAACGTGCTCGAAGTTCTTCATGAAGCCAGTGCTCGTCTTCTGATCCGTCCAGAACATGCTCGCGTTGATGGCCGCCTTCAGGTTGTAGGCTTCCGCCCACTTGCGCAGGGTTACGGGGTCGTTTTCAAGCTCGGATGCGGCCAGGAGCCTCAGCTCATACCGGTCCGGGTCGATCCGGAGAACCACGATGGCCAGATCGCTGTCAATATCCTCCGCCGGCCTGGGTGCGGACGATTCGCCGCTGCTGAACAAGGCCAGCTCGAGCCCTGCGCTCAACTGACGCCAGGCGGCGCTCTGTTCCTGCTGCTCTCCGCACCAGGCTGTCTCCACAGCCAAAAGCACGAGGCATAGGATGAACAGCCGGCAGATCAGGATCTCGCGTCTGGTCATAGAAGTTGGCTGTACCTCGGATTCATCTGAACATTCCTGGAGGTAATTTCTTCAAAATTGACGAGTTGATTTGACTGTGAATGCTTTTGACTTATCTCTTTGCTTTCTTTGTCTTAACTCAGAAATTTCCTTCTTTGCTATGCGCCATGCGCTCTGCGCTATGCGTTTTGAGCTCTGCGCTCTTCGCCATGCGCTTTGCGCTATGCGAGTTTAACTGTGAACCGTGAACTGAGAGCTTTGAGCTCTAAAGTTCTAACTGTGAGCTTTGAACCTTCAAGATCCCAGGGCATCGGCAAACAGGTCGGCCATGGAGTACAGTCTCCCCGGCTTTTGTCCGCTCAGCCATTTGGAGGCCTGAAGAGCTCCCTGAGCAAAGGTATCCCGGGAGTAGACCCGGTGGGTGACGTCGATGCGCTCCCCGGGCCCGAGAAAGTAGACGGTGTGCTCGCCCACCACATCGCCGCCGCGAATGGTCTGGGCTCCGATCTCCTGCCTCGGCCTCTCGCCGATGATCCCTTCCCGGCTGCAGCGCAGCGCCGCTCGGTCCCAGCCTTTCTCTTGAGCCAGAACTTCGCCGAGCTTGAGGGCCGTGCCGCTCGGGGCGTCCTTTTTGTGCCGGTGGTGAATCTCCGAGATCTCTACATCATAGGCCGGCCCGAGGAGCTTGGCCAGCTTGGGCAGGAAGGAAAGGAGCACGTTGATCCCGGGGCTCATGTTCGGGGCCCAGAAGAGAGGAACCTTGCCTGCGGCCTCCTCCAGAGCCTGCTTTTGGCTGTCGCTCAGCCCGGTGGTGCCTATAACCATGGGGTTGCCGTTTTCCCGGGCCATCCGCACCGCCATTTCCGTGAAGTCAGGTACGGTGAAATCGATGACTACTGCTTGGGGAAAACGCCGCAGCAGCTCAGTTAGATCCGAGCCCTTGTCGCACTCCAGATGCGCCAAGTCTGTCAGGCTTTCGGGACGCTCCACCGCAGCCGCCAGCCTGATCTCAGGGTCCTCTCCGGCCAGCCGTATCAGGGTGGAGCCCATTCGGCCGGCTGCACCGGTAATGATAATCTCCGTGGCGCTCATGCCTGCCCTCCTCGCTTAAGAAAATGAAATACGCCGCCGTCATTGCCTTTTTCTAGCATAAAAAACCGGAAAGATAAAATGCTGCAATCTGGTCCTTAAAGTTTTTCTTTAACTCTTTGCCGGACAATCAAGATTTACCCCAGCTTAACCAGCACCTCCCGCAGGTTGGCGATGCGGTCGCGCAGCTCGGCAGCCTGCTCGAACTCAAGATTCTGAGCCTTCTGCCGCATGGAGCGCTCCAGCTTCTGGATCTTCTGGGCGATAGCCTTGGGGTCCTCGGAGTAGACAGCCTCCTCTTCGGCCAGAGCGGCGGCCGCCTTTTTGGCTTTGGCCTCTTCGCCTACCAGGTGCAGGGGATTGTTCCAGCTCTTCTTGATGGTTTGCGGGGTGATGTTGTGCTTGCGGTTGTGCTCTATCTGGAGCTGTCGCCTGCGCTCGGTCTCCTCAAGAGCCTGTCGCATGGCTTTGGTGCGCCGATCGGCGTACATGATGACCCGGCCCTGCTCGTTGCGGGCCGCCCGCCCAAAGGTCTGGATCAGGGAGCGAGCCGAGCGGAGAAAGCCTTCCTTATCCGCATCCAGAATGGCCACCAGGGAGACTTCCGGAATGTCCAGCCCCTCCCGGAGAAGGTTGATCCCCACCAGGACATAGAACTCCCCTTCCCGGAGCGACTGCACAATGGATACCCGCTCCAGGGTGTCGATGTCCGAGTGCATGTACTTGGTGGGGACCCCTCTGGCTTGGATGAACTCGGTGAGGTCTTCGGCCAGGCGCTTGGTGAGGGTGGTGATGAGCACCCGTTCGTCCCGTTGCTGGCGTTTCTTGCATTCTGCGAGCAGGTCGTCCACCTGGCCCTGTGTGGTGCGCACCTCCACATAAGGGTCCACCAGCCCTGTAGGCCGGATGATCTGCTCCACCACCCTGTGCTCCGAGCGCTCCAGCTCCCAGTCTCCGGGCGTTGCCGAAACAAAGACCGTCTGATTGAGCCGTTCCAGAAACTCGTCAAAGCCGAGCGGGCGGTTATCCAAAGCTGAGGGGAGCCTGAAGCCGTAATCCACCAGGGTTTGCTTCCGGGATCGGTCGCCGTTGAACATGCCCGCCACCTGGGATGCCGAGACGTGCGACTCGTCAAGGAAGAGGAGGAAATCGTCCGGGAAGTAGTCCAGGAGGCAGGCGGGCGGCGTTCCCGGCTGTCTGCCGTCCAGGTGTCGGGAGTAGTTCTCGATCCCGTTGCAGTAGCCGAGCTCCTCGATCATTTCCAGGTCCAGCATGGTCCGCTGCTCCAGCCGCTGGGCCTCCAGGAGCATGTTGCGGCTCTTGAACCATTCCAGCCTGGCTTGGAGCTCTTCCCGAATGTCCTCCATGGCCCGCTGCAGATTGTCCTTGTCCGAAACATAGTGGCTGGCCGGGAAGATGACGGTTCGGTCCAGGCTGTCCAGCACCTCGCCGGTGAGGGGGTTGATCTCGCTGATGGCGTCCACCTCGTCCCCGAAAAACTCGATGCGCAGGGCTTGCTCGTGCCTGTAGGCAGGGATGATCTCCAGGACGTCGCCGCGCACCCGAAAGGTGCCGCGGTGAAAGTCGTACTCGTTCCTTTCGTAGTAGACCTCCACCAGCCGCTCCATGAGCTTTTCCAGGCCGAGCTCCTGCCCCACTCCCACCGGAATGACCATCTGCTCGTAGTATTCCGGGGAGCCGAGGCCGTAGATGCAGGACACCGAGGCCACGATGATCACGTCGCGTCGGGTGAGCAGGGAGAAGGTCGCCGCGTGCCGGAGCTTGTCTATGTTGTCGTTCATGGAGGAGTCTTTTTCGATGTAGGTGTCCGACTGCGGCATGTAGGCTTCCGGCTGGTAGTAGTCGTAGTAGCTTACGAAGTACTCCACCGCATTGTTGGGAAAGAGCTGCTTGAACTCGTTGTACAGCTGGGCGGCCAGGGTCTTGTTCGGGGCCATGATGAGCGTGGGGCGCTGGCAGCTCTGAATCACGTTGGCCATGGTGAAGGTCTTCCCCGACCCGGTGACCCCAAGAAGGACCTGATTGGGGATGCCCTTTTGGATGCTGCGGCTCAGCTCCTCGATAGCCTTGGGCTGATCGCCTTTGGGGCTGTACTCGCTGGCCAGCTGGAAGCGATGGCTCATGACTCGATGCTATCCATAAAAAGTATTCGGAGCTGTTGCAGCTACAGTCCAAAGGCGGGGAATCCCCCGGCATGGGCCAGCCGCAACACCACTTATGTAAATCATGATCGGCAGCTCGGCAATACTGCCTCCCGGCAGGCATTTTCTTTTGCCGATTCCCCGGCAAAAGCAAAATGACTCCAGCCTGAGCGTACCTTGCTTTGTGCCATTGTGGTTGAAAAGCCTGGTTTTGAACGTATATGCCTACCGGCGCTGTGATGCCTTGTATGGCCTTGTTTCCCGAGCCCGGCCTGAAAATTTACTCCCTTCAACCCTTGTCAAAGAGGCACAAATTGTTTAATATACTTGTTTGTTCACGACGTGGCGAGGTAGCTCAGACGGTCAGAGCATGCGGCTCATATCCGCAGAGTCGGGGGTTCAAATCCCTCCCTCGCTACCATTTACCAAAAAAGCAGCTCGCTAACGGGCTGCTTTTTTTGATTTGAAGCGCCCTCTTGCCAAGAGCGCAGAAACAATTTATATAGTAATAGAACAGTTGGTCTTTCACAATCCGGAATCAGGGGGCGAAATGGCTTCGACGGGGATAGCGAAGCAAGGGCTGCAGGCCGAGGTGCCGCGAGGCCTCGTAAAACACGCGGCAAACAATTAATTGCCAACGATTACGATTACGCTCTGGCCGCCTAAATAGGCCAGCGCTCCTGCAGCTGAAGCCTGATAGGCTGCATGGAGTGACGACCTTATCAGGCTAGCCTTTCTGCCCGCCTTCCGGCAGAAAGGTGAAGCTTAAGGAAGGCTCGTTGCTGCAGGCCCTGGCCAGGGGGCTTTGCAGCAACTAAAACCTAAACCTGGCCTAAGCCTGTAGAGGTCCTTGTGGAGTGTCTTCGGACGCGGGTTCGATTCCCGCCGCCTCCACCATCTTTGTTCAATAGCTTGGGCAGGCTGCAAAGCCTGCCCTTTCTTTTGTCCAGATTTATCCCAACAATAGCCCAACCTGTTTTTCGGCGAACTCCGCCGCCCTTTTTTGCAGTCGTTGCTTCCCTGTCTTCTACCTGTATTTTACCCTTGTATTTGACTACGTTCCGAAGCCAGTAGATAAGGATGAGCTTATGAAGGTAATCAACAGGCACCTTTCAAGGCCATGAAGGGAGTGATAGTTTTCATGCTATTGGAGCCAGCAGAAAGCACGACCTGTTTACAAAAAGGCTCAGCATCAAGTATAGTTACCATAAATTTTCTTCATGCCAATCCCTGCCTGCGGCCAGGGCTTGTGGCTCCAAGTCCAACCACCCCACAGCTAACCGGCCCTAGCAGCCTTCCCCGCCTGCCGCAGGCAGTGATTGGGGGACACAAAACCGCAGCTAAGGAGGCAGGCCATGAAACGCATCCTCATAACCGCTCTCATCGCGGTCCTGATCACCACTTTTATCGGCTTGGCAGGCGTACCTGCTAAGCGCTTGGACAAAGCAAGCCCGCTCTCCAGCCAGAATGCAACCTCGGAAGAAAGCCTCAAAGTCGATACAGCCGGCCATGCCGATTATGTCAAATCCCAGGACAACTCGACCGCCAACAGCCCGAAAGAGCGCAAGGACTGAACAGAAGCAGAAATAGGCAGCTGGGGCTAAGCCTTTAGGTTCTTCCAGCTGTCACTGCAGCCGGCTCCTTTTGGCTAGGCAGCGGATCCGCTTATGTAAAAAGGCGCTCCTGCTGCCCCAATGATTTCATTCCTTCATTCTGGATAATGAATAGCAAAACCCCCTTTGCTCCGGCCGGAGCAAAGGGGGTTTGTTATTTCGAACTCCGCTTTTTCCTTATTCCCTATAGTAGAAGCGACTGCGCGCATTGTAGTTAAAAAGCATACTTCCTAGATTGACATTATTCTCATTGTAGTTATTCTTTCTGCCAGCTTCCACACACGACTTGTTCAAATCTTAATCCCAAGGAGACTTCTTATGGAAGAACATGTACAGCATGCACTTGAAATTGTGAAAGCTCAAGCTTCAGTTCGAAACATGACCGAGGAAGAGATCAATTCCATGGTCAATCGGATTGCCAGTCAATTGAAGGAGATAATTGAGAATGAAGGAAGCTCCGAGCAGGCTCAAGAAAGCCAGAAGCCGGCTATAGATCCCAAAAAGGCTATACGCGAAAACTCTGTGGTCTGCTTGGAATGCGGCAAGAAGTTCAAGGTCCTGAGCAAAAGGCATTTGGCGTCTCATGGTTTGACTCCGCAAGAGTACAGGGAAAAATGGGGCTTCAAGAAGAACACTTCGATGATTGCCAAGTCTCTGGCCAGGCAAAGACGAAAGAAGATGCAGGAAATGCAGATCTGGAAGAAGCGTCAGAGCCAATAGGCTTCCAGCAGATACCATAGAGAGTCAATTGCGTCACCTATGCAAGGTCTTCCTGCTGATGAGAAGAGTGAAAGCCAGAAAGGCCGGAGCATTGGCTCCGGCCTTTCTGTATGGGGTGACAGCCTCAATAAGGTACCGCCAGAAAGGGATCTTCACTTTGGGATGGCCATGTTTGACCTCTCCGGGAGTGCAATGGTATATATATAATCTTCTTTTGAGGACAAAAATTCATTACACGATTTAAGGAGGTTACCCATCTATGCTCAGAAGGAATGCAAGCTGCTTTCATTTTTATGCCTATTTTGCCTGCCTGGCCAGCCTGATGCTGGCGGTATGCCTTGTCGCCAGCCCGGCTGCAGCTCAAAATAAAGGCCAAGGCCAGGGTCAGTCCCAACAGATGAAGGACGCCCAGAACAGGATGAAGCAAAACCGTCAGAAACTGAGTGAAGTTCGAAAAAAGGTCATGAAAGACAATCCTGAGCTGCAGCAAAGAAGGCAGAACCTTCAAGAGCTGCAGAGGGAGAAAATGAAGGAGTATGCCGGCGAGAACGCCACCAGAAAGGAAAAGTTCCAGGCCATGATGAAGGTGCGCCAGGATAAGGAGATTCAAAAGAAAATCGGCAACTTCCGCAAGGATTTGTTGAAAGAAATGAAAGCTGTGGATCCCAAGACCGAGCAGTACTTGCAGGAGCTGAAAAGCGCCGCCCAGGAGATGAAAAGCCTGAAGCGGCAAAAGCAACAGCAGGGCCTTGGTCAGCAGAAGAAGAAGCAGCAGCAGCAATAGTCGATTTGCTCTTCCAAGCCCTCTTGTGAGCAAGAGGGAATAAGAGCCCGCCTTCGTCTGACGAAGGCGGGCTTTTTTTTTCCGAACCATTAGAGGAGGCTGGGCTGACTTAGATCTTGACCTCACTGATCTGTATGCTGGGCTGGGCATCGGTGAAGTTGGGTATGTCGCCCATTATGGTTTCCGCATGCGGGGAGAAGCTTTTCTGAAAGGCTTCTGCGGAGTCGAAGACCAGATGCGCCATGGCGATGAAAGGCGCCGGGGAGCCGAACTCCGGTCCGCTGCGGCCGTAATCCACAGCCACATCCTTGAGAGCCGTTCCGAGCTTTTCCTGAACCATCGGGATATGGGTGTTGCAGTAGTAATCAATGTCGAAACGGACTCCTTCCTTGTTCGGATAGAGCACGCTGACTTTAATCATAGTCGTCCTCCTTTGCGGGTTGAGGAAAGCGCTCGTTTTTGAAAAAAATTTTTCAATATTTTTAGATTTTTATACTGCCACAAAGGTTTTCAGCCTCTCCCCGGAGTGTATGGGGGTCATAAATTCCTTTACAAAAAAAGGAAATTGTTTATAACATATTTGTTAGCAAGTAGTTAACAGTTTTTTTCACAATTTATTTCTGGAGGATGAAATGGAAGATTATATCAAACAGGCCCTGGAAATTACCAAGGCACAAGCCAAGGTAAGGACAATGACTGAAGAAGAGATCTCTTCTATGATCCAGAAAGTTTCCAATCAGCTCAAAAATATTACTGAGTCAGGGTCTCTTGAAGAAAGTACCCAAGAGGCTCAAAAGCCGGCTGTAGACCCCAAAAAGGCGCTTAATGAAAATTCGGTCTTTTGTCTTGAATGCGGCAAGAGGTTCAAGGTACTCTCCAAAAGGCATCTTGCCGTACATGGACTGACGCCCGAGGAATACAGGGATAAATGGGGCTTTAAAAAGAATACTCCCTTGGTTGCAAAGTCCCTTGTCAGGCAGCGACGCAAGAAGATGCAGGAGATGCAGATCTGGAAGAAGCGGAAAAAGGCCTAGCCCTGCTGGGTTGTTGACTGTCCGGCTCAATCCGCTTGCGCTCATCGTGCGGATCAAAAGGCAACTGCCCGCCGAGGCTCAAACATTCATTGAAGTAATACGCGCTGCATGGAAAAACGATCCGGAGCGGACCGCCGTAAGCGCCCTACTTCCCCGCTGTCTTTAAGCAGCCTGAAAGGCCGCCGGCACCGTTTTCGAAGAGAGGAGGATCAAATCCGGCAGGCCTACGTTGATCGCTACGCGCCCAGCCTCCTGGTACTCGCTTTGCTGATCATCCTCTTTTCGGTGCTGGATGCCTTCATGACTCTGGAGCTCCTCTCCCTGGGCTCCAGAGAGCTCAACCCGATCATGGAATACTATCTGTCCTTCGGCTCTCTCCAGTTCTTTATCGTTAAGTATTCCTTGACCGCATTCGGGGTCGTTCTTCTCGTGGTGCATCACAAGTTCGCCCTGTTCAAGGGATGGCTCAGCTTAATGAGCCTGCTGTACATATTCTGTGTCATTTACGGCTTGCTCATCATTTACGAGCTGCTCTGCCTGTGGCATGCCTCCTGGGCCTGAGATATCCGGCCGCATGAACTCCCCTCAGGTCCTATCCACTTCCTCCAGATACTGCTTGATGGGCTGGCGAAGCTTTTCCTCCCCGTCAAACTTGATCCCGATACTCAGCCTGTTGCGGTGCACGTCTTTGTTCTTGATGGTGCCCGGTATCTCCAGCATGCCCTGTTCTGCGAACAGGGAGAACTTGATGATCAAGGGCAGGTCCTGCACGATCTTCTGCGTTTCGCTGTACTTGAGCTGGTCAAAGGACATCCGGCATCCGCCAAAGCTCAGGTCCTCGATGATTCCCTTATACTCTCCCTCCGCAAAGTAGAGTACGGCAGGAATGCGGCATTCGGTCCGCCTGTACCGGCGCAGCTCGTACTTCTCCACATACTCCGGATAGCTGATGAACATGAGCGGCGCAGGCTTGGTCACGAAGTTGAGCAGGCTGGTCCGAAAGCCGTATATGGTGCCTTCAGAAAAGTACCTGGCTGTTATTTGAGGATTTTCCAGAATCCGGCTGCGAATGCCCGGAATGGTGGGAAGCCGGAGAATGATGAACTCCTCGGAAGAGAAGCCGACGATGTTGGTGCGGATGTTTTCCTCATCCGAGGTAAAGGCGATCAGAATGGGCGTGTTGATTTGAATGGAGAACTTGTTGGTCAGCTCGATCCGCTGCTCTGATGCGGGATCGGAGGGGACCGGGTGGTCTTCGCTGGGTTCTGTCTTGTCCATAGGGGTAAAATCTCGTTGCCTTGCTTGCTAAGGCGGTATCAAGACTACAAAATAAACCGTTCCTTTGACAAGAAGGAAATCCGTTACCCACACTAAAGCGGAGTCCAGGGGCTTTTTCCCAGAAACGGCGCTTGCTCGGCCTCTGGAGGAACGGTTCGCCTCAATGTTTTGGCCTATCTCAAATGTCGCAATAAAGAACCCTCCCCTGACCCCTCCCTCCCGCCTGAAAGACAGGCG
>CAZQPF010000043.1:0-24524 GCA_964595165.1 uncultured Desulfohalobiaceae bacterium | reverse complement strand
CAGCATCTCGCCGGCAGCATTGGAGATTCAGGAGAATAGGCCATGGATAAAAAGAAGGTTCTTTTTTTGTGTACCGGCAACTCCTGCCGCAGCCAGATGGCCGAAGGGTGGGCCAGGCATCTGCACCAGGATACGATTGAAGCGGCATCAGCCGGTGTACTCAAACACGGAGTGGATCCACGCGCAATCAGGGTCATGGACGAGGCCGGGGTGGATATTTCCGGGCAGGCATCCAAGACAATCGATGAATTGCCCAAGCAGAGCTTTGATGCAGTGATCACCCTGTGCGACTCAGCCAACGAGAGCTGCCCCTTTTTCCCGGGGCAAGCGGTCCGCCTGCACCAGGGTTTCGACGACCCGCCCAGCCTGGCCCAGGGTGCCCCTGACGAGGAAAGCGCCCTGCGGATCTATCGTCGGGTCAGGGACGAGATCAGAGATTTTGTGCGCTGGCTGCCGGAGCAGATATAGGACAGGAGTCAGTTGTCCGTGGTCAGTGGTCGGGAACAGGGTTGTTGGTAGTCGGTGGTACGTAGTCACGGCGCATTGCGCATGACGATGAGGAGACGATCATTGTCACAGCTATCAGGTTGAACATAAACAAGCATCATGAGGCGAAAAATATTCCTTCTGTTTCCAAATATTTTAGCAATCCTAGGATTGATAATTTTTTCCCAGGTCAATTCTTATTCCAAATCTCTTGCCCCAGGAGATGCTGAACTCTGGTCCAATATCCGATTTCGATATGAGATTCAGAACAACTTCAATCTGAAAGCCTATGGGGGGAATCCGGTTGTAGGTGAAGAAGATGACAACTTCCTGCTGGGGAGATTCAGAGCAGGATTCAAGTATCGTCCTTTTGAAAGCATTCTATTATCAGCAGGGATTCAGCACTCCGATGTTTGGGATAATGCCCTGGATGACTCCAGCTTCTTTCAGAAATCATTCAATAGGGAGCATAACTCTTATAACATACAGCTAGCCAACTGTGGTCTCTGCTGCCTAACCCAATTCAGGCATGGCAAATTTCGAACCTCAGATTTTAAGGATTACGCCTGCGCAAGGAACACGGTGCTCTCGTATAAACAGACGTGAGACGGCAAGCCATGTACAAACGCATCGACCAGTACGGGGTGGTGGGCGACCTGCATACCGTGGCCCTCATCGGCCTGGACGGCTCCATTGACTGGCTCTGCTATCCCTTTGTGGACTCCCCTTCGGTCTTCGGAGCCCTGCTGGACGATCATAAAGGCGGACGCTTTCAGATCCGTCCGGCTGAAGAGTTTGATGCCGCAGCCCAGTATCTGGAGCGAACCAATATCCTGGTCACCCGCTTCCGGACCCGGCAGAGCACTGCCACCTTAACCGACTTCATGCCGGCCAGCTACCGGGAGCACCCTACCGGCAACGAGGAAGCCTCCCCTCAGGCCCTGATCCGCTGCCTGGAGGTTCAGTCCGGCAGCATGAGCCTCGACTGCCTTTTCCAGCCCAGGTTCGACTATGCCCGGGCCGAAACGCACATTTCCGCCACCCAGGGCGGAGCAATCGCCGAAAGCAGCAGCTGGTCCATGGCCCTGAGCTGCACCCATCCCCTGGAGGTGGAGCCGGACCAAGCCACAGCCCGCTGGGAGCTCCGGGCAGGGGACGTAGTCTGGCTTAAGCTCGGCTCCACTCAGTCCGGACAGTGTCTGCAAGAGGACACCCTGGCCCAGGACCCGGCTACTTTGAACCAGCTCCTGCAGGAGTCTGCCGAATTCTGGCGCAGCTGGCTGAACACCAGCGAAACCGGGAGGAGCCTGCCCGAGAACCACTACCAGGATATGCTGCAACGCTCGGCCCTGGTGCTCAAGCTCCTGTACTACGGTCCCACCGGGACTCTGGCCGCGGCAGCGACCACCTCCCTGCCCGAGGTGGTCGGCGGAGAGCGCAACTGGGACTACCGCTTCACCTGGATTAGAGACGCGGCCTTCACCCTGAAGGCCCTGTTCAGCCTGGGCCATCTCTCCGAAACCGAGGGCTACCTGCGCTGGATCAAGTCGGTACTGGCCGAGCACGGAGCCCGGGAGCTGCAGATCATGTACGGCCTGCGCGGTGAGACCGAGCTCACTGAGACCTCTCTGGAGCACCTGGAGGGGTATAAAGGATCCAGCCCGGTCCGGATCGGGAACGGAGCTGCCAAGCAGGTGCAGCTGGACATTTACGGGGAGATAATGGACGCCGCCATGCTCCTGGCGGACTACGTGGGCAAAATTGACGTCAACCTGTGGCCCGTGCTTCGAGACATCTGCGACCATGTAGTCCGGGTCTGGAAAGAAAGAGACAACGGCATCTGGGAGGTACGGGGCGGGCCCTATCATTTCGTGTACTCCAAGGTCATGTGCTGGGTGGCCCTGGACCGGGGGGAGGCTATAGCTTTCCGCTACGGCTTCCAGGCTGACACCTCCACCTGGAAGCAGACCAAGGAGGCCATCATGCAGGAGGTGCTGGACAAAGGCTACAGCCAGGCCAAAGGGGCCTTTGTCCAGCACTATGAGACCGATGCCCTGGACGCCAGCAACCTGCTTATCCCCCTGCTGGGATTCTTGCCTGCCGACGACCCCAGAGTGGTCTCCACTGTGGATGCCACCATCAACGAGCTCAGCCACAACGGGTTCATCTACCGCTACAACGCACCGGACGGCCTGAGCGGCCGGGAAGGGACCTTTCTGCTCTGTACCTTCTGGCTCATCGACTGCCTCACGGCCCTGGGTAGGCTTGAAGAGGCCGAGGCCAGGCTGCGCAAAGCCGAAAGGGCCGCCAACCACCTAGGGCTTTTTGCCGAGGAATACGACGTCCTGTGGCAGGAGTCTCTGGGCAACTTTCCCCAGGCCTTCACCCACATCGGCTACATCAACGCCGTGGTCAACCTGGTGCAGGCCAAGAACACAAGCCGGCCTGAGGGCCGGAGCCCAGAGCCCGCACCCAAGCTGAGCAATATCCGCAAGAAGCTGCTCTCCCCGGAGATCGTCCTCAATGAGGGCACGCCAAAGCAGCACATCCCCAGCCAGGATCTGGCCCTGGAGCTCAAGTCCACCATGAACCTCATGCGCGGGGCCTTCTTCGACAGCCACAACGCCCGGGTCTCCTATGAGAGGATGAAGGGCTCGGGCCTCTATCGCCACTACCTGGATCTCAGCCTGAACCTGAAGCACTTCCAGCCCCGGAGCCTGGCCACTGAGGCTGAGAAAAAAGCCTTCTGGATCAATCTGTACAACGTGATCGTCATCCACGGGGTCATTGAGCTGGACATCTCGGACTCGGTCAAGGAGGTACGCAACTTCTTCAGCCGCATCAAGTACGATATAGGCGGTCAGCTCTTCACTCCGGACGACATCGAGCACGGCATTCTGCGGGCCAACTCCAGGCCGCCCCACGGGCTGCGCCGCCCCTTCTCCAAGAGCGACCCCCGGCTGGACCTGACGGTGCAGAACCTGGACCCCAGGATCCATTTCGCTCTGGTCTGCGCTTCCTCCTCCTGCCCGCCCATCGGGGTCTACACAGCCGAGAGCCTGGACCGGGAGCTGGAGATTGCGGGCCAGACCTTCCTCAATGCCGGGGGCATAGAAATCGACAAACAGGGGCTCATTGTCACCCTATCCCGGATATTTCTCTGGTACGGGAATGATTTCGGACCGGACAAGGCCTCCCGCCTGAAGCTCATCGCCCCGCTGCTCTATGATCCGCAGGACCGGGGCTTCCTGCTCCGCGAAGGCCGGCGCTGCACGGTCAAGTACATGGCCTACGACTGGCGGCTGAACAGGTGAAGGCAAGGTCACTCAAAGCGAACAGGGATTTCCAGGGCGTCATCCAGAGCCGGTTTGTCCGAAGGGTTGTCCTTGCGCAGTATCAAGGTGCCCCGTTGGCCATAGGAGGGAGTCTCAAAGGTTAAGCGGCAGGTAAAAGGAACAAGCTCCTGGGTCATCCACTCGCCTTGAGCAGTGGCGATCCCCTGGGCAATGATCAGTCCGTCCCAGTCTGTGAGCAGCACCGGGAAATCCCCTTCAAAATACCAACTTCCTTTGGCCCGGCCCTGAATGGAAAGCGGGGACTCGATCTTCTCTCCCGGCAGTGGAGAGGTAACCACTATTCGGTCCTCCTTGCAGTTGCCGCGAGCATCGATTCGCAGCACCCGGGTGATCAGCAGGACAGGAGCATCTTTTTCCCGCTTTGCCTCTCCTTTTTCTGCGGCCAGGGTAACAAATCGCGGCATCCCGGGCATGTTTTTCAGATCCTCAACCAGTGCGGACCATTGCCTGTTTTTGAGGCCTTGGGCCCGGACTCTGTACTCCGGCTTCCTTTCCCCGCAAGGGCGGTACTTGAGCTCTTGCTCCCGCTGATCCCAATACACATAGCCGGAGCTGATCATCTCCCCCGCTTTTTTCGAGCCAGCTTGCTTCCCGTGATCGGTCTCAGTGCCCTGCTGTTTGCCTTTCTGGCCCTGGAGGTATAGGCCCGCCAGCAGGACAGCGATACCCAGGGCGAGGGCAATCCAGGAGAGTGTTTTCTTGGTCATTTAAGATATGCCAAAACACTAGCCACGGAGCTTCCAATGCTCCGGATGCACCTTGGCTATCAGGACAGTCTTGGCTTTCGAAGCAGGGGATTCCTCGAAAAATCTGAAGTACAGCTCCTTGGACTCCGCATCCTGAAAGCAGTAAGGATCCATGGAGGCCCTGGGATAGCCCGCAGCTTCCAAGAGCTGGTTCATTTGCTCATTCGCCGCCGCGGTCAGCGAAATCCTGCTCGCTTCGATACGCTCGCCGTCTGCACTGTCTATCCCTTCAACGGCTTGCACCGGAGTCATCTCCTCTCTATCAGCCATTTGCGCTCCCCCTTGTGTTGATCTATGCTTTGGAAAGGATTATACCTGGAAGCCTCCGGATACAGCAAGGCCTATACCCCGCTGATCGCACACCGATATCTCCCCGACAGCTCACCCCTTTCCAACAGCTTGAAGCCTGGAAAAAAGCCTCCCCATGTTCTACAATCAGATTTGTCTCAGGCAAGCCCCATCCTACACTCCATATAAATTATTTTGACGTAGATCAATGTTCTACCGGAGCAAAGCAGCTACTTTGTTTATGCCAACCATCAAGGGAGGAAATTCCCTCTCAAAAAAACAGGAGGTGCAAACATGCTTGAATCATTGAAGAATTTTTTCAAGAAGGGAGAAGAGGATCAATCTGCTGCCCTGGACATGTTTTGTTTCCAGTGTGAGCAGACCGCCAAGGGAGAAGGCTGCACCAAGGTGGGCGTCTGCGGCAAGACGCCCGATGTTGCCGCCTTGCAGGATCTGCTGCTCTACGCCCTCAAGGGGATGTCCCAGATGGCGGTCCAGGCGAGGGAGCTGGGGATCGAAGATCAGGAGGCCAACGCCTTCACCTGCGAGGCTTTGTTCTCCACTCTGACCAACGTCAACTTCGACCCGGAGCGCTTCCAGAAGCTCATCCAGCAAACGGTTGAGCATCGGGAGCGCCTCAAAACCAAGATCGAGGAGGCCGGAGGCGAAGTCCGGGCCGATGGTGGCCCCGCATCCATGGAGCCGGCCGACAGCCTGGACAAGCTCATCGAGCAGGGACGGCAGCACGGCATCGACAAAGAGGCCGAGGCCGAAGCCGACAGCAACATCTATTCGCTCAAGCAGGCCTTTATCTACGGCCTGAAAGGCGTTGCCGCCTATGCCGACCATGCCCGGATTCTGGGCAAGGAGGACAGCGAAATCTACTCCTTTCTGCAACAGGGGCTGGCCGACACCCTGCGCCAGGATCTGTCGGTAAATGATTGGCTGCAGAAGATCCTGGAATGCGGCCGGATCAACCTGAAGACCATGGAGCTGCTCGATGCTGCTCATACTGCCAAGTACGGCAGCAGAACACCCACTCAGGTACCCCTGGGCGGGAAGCAGGGCAAGGCGATCCTGGTTTCCGGGCACGACCTCCGGGACCTGGAGCTCCTGCTGCAGCAGACCCAAGGCAAGGGCATCAATGTCTACACCCACGGAGAGATGCTCCCTACGCACGGCTATCCTGAGCTCAAGAAGTATCCCCACTTCTACGGCCATTACGGCACTGCCTGGCAGAACCAGCAAAAAGAGTTCGCCGCCTTTCCAGGGCCCATCCTGATGACCACCAACTGCCTGCAAAAGCCCCGGGAGACCTACAAGGACCGCATCTTCACCACCGGGCTGGTGGGCTGGCCCGAGGTGCAGCACGTCGGCCAGGACAAGGACTTCTCCCCGGTCATCGACAAGGCCCTGGAGATGGAGGGCTTCACCCAGGACGAGGACAAAGGCTCGGTCATGGTTGGATTCGGGCACGAGGCGGTGCTCGGGCTGGCGGACACCATCGTGGACAAGGTCAAGTCCGGAAAGATCAAGCACTTCTTCCTCGTTGGCGGCTGCGACGGCGCAAGCCCTTCCCGGAACTACTATACCGAGTTTGCGGAGCAGGCCCCGGAGGATTCGGTCATCCTGACCCTGGCCTGCGGCAAGTTCCGGTTCTTCGACAAGAACTTGGGCAGCATCGATGAGATCCCGCGCCTCATCGACGTGGGGCAGTGCAACGATGCCTACTCCGCCGTGCGCATCGCCCAGGCCCTGGCCGATGCCTTCCAGGTGGGGGTCAACGATCTGCCCCTGTCGCTCATCCTCTCCTGGTATGAGCAGAAGGCCTGCGCCATCCTTTACACCCTGCTCTACCTGGGCATCAAGGACATCCGGCTCGGACCCTCCTTGCCGGCCTTCGTCAGCAAGGACGTCCTGGACGTGCTGGTGGACAAGTTCGAGCTCAAGCCGATCTCCACGCCGGAGGAGGACATCAAGGCCGTCATGCAGTAGCCATCAGTCCAGCTCCCGGCCGCGGACCTCCGGCCGGGAGCCTTTCTCTGCAGGCCAAAGCATCATTCTCTCCCGCACCGCTCGATGCGGACCTCCGGTTTGCGGATACGCTCCGAATATTCACTGACAAGAGGAGAAAATTCTCCTCTTGTCAGTGAATATTCGGGTAGAAGGTATTTTCATACCTCTAGAGTAGAGTTAATTATAGCTTGAGAGCTCAGCTCACGGTTCACAGTTAAGGCAAAAAATCAGAGAGATAAGCCAAAAGCATTCACAGTGAAGCCAGCTCTTCAATATAAGCAACAGAAACAATATGCTATTCAAAAACTTTTAACTGTCGAGATTATAGAAAAAAGGAAAGCGAATCCTGAACCATCAAAGCAACCGCTACCAGCGGTAAGGAAGGCAATTATGTATAACCAAGTCGTTATGGATCACTTCAAGAACCCGCGCAATGTCGGCGAGATTCCGGACGCCGACGGAGTCGGCGAGGTCGGAAATCCCTTATGCGGCGATATGATGACCATCTACCTCAAGGTCAAAGACGAGCGCATCGAGGATATCAAGTTCAAGACCTTCGGATGCGGATCGGCTATCGCCGTCTCCAGCATGATGACCGAGATGGCCAAGGGAAAGACCCTCGAGGAGGCCAAGCAGCTTTCCAACAAGGATGTGGCCGACGCCCTGGAAGGCCTTCCCAAGAATAAGATGCATTGCTCCAATCTCGGAGCAGATGCCCTGCACATGGCCATCCAGGATTACGAGGACAAAAAGGCCAATGTAACCAGGCCCGGGCCGCCGCGCCAGGAAAAGCATGAGCACGCCAAGGAGGATACGTGCTATTGTCCTTATTGCGACGTGGAAGTCAGCCAAGAGTCGCCCTCGTTCTGCGAGGCCTGCCAGCGCGAGCTGAGCGAAGAGCATTAATGCAAAAGGGAGCTTGACCATGTCTGTTATCAATCTGGATCATATATCGGCGAATCCTCTCCTTCCGGAGGTCAAGGAAGTGATGATCGGGGCCATTCAAAGCGATTACCATAACCCCTCAAGCCAGCATAAAGCCGGCGAGCAGGCCATGGAGATCATCGAAGGGGCCAGGCAGACCCTGGCCCAACTCCTTGGAGCCAAGGAGCCCAAGGAGATCGTGTTCACCTCCTGCGGCACGGAGTCCATCAATCACGCCATAAAGGGGGTCGCCCTGGCCAACAAGGACAAGGGCAACCACATCGTCACCTCCAATGTCGAGCACAATGCGGTCATCCGCAGCCTGAAACGGCTCTCCTCCCAGGGGTTCAAGGTAACCTCCCTGCCGGTGGACGAGTCCGGCCGCGTGGATCCCGAGGAGGTGCGAAAGGCCATCACGGACGAGACCATTCTGGTGTCCATCATGCACAGCAACAACGAGACCGGCACCATCCAGCCCATAGAGGAGATAGGCAAGATCACCCGCGAGCACAAGGTGCTGTTTCACACGGACGCCGTAGACTCCGTGGGCATCCTGCCTCTCGACGTGCAGCAGCTCGGGGTGGATCTGCTGAGCTTCGCTTCCAACCCCATGTACGGGCCCAGAGGCGTGGGCGGGCTGTACATCCGGCGGGGGACGAAGATATTCCCCCTGCTCGACGGCGGCGTGCAGGAAAACAGCAAGCGGGCGGGCACCGAAAATATCCTGGGCATTATTGGCTTCGGGAAGGCGGCTGAGCTGGCCATGGAGCACATGGAGGAGCGGCTGGAGCATTTGAATGGCCTGAAAAATCTCCTGGTGCAAGAGCTGCCGAGCTATATCGAGGACTACATCGTCAACACCAACCTGGAACACAGCCTGCCCTACCTGCTGAACATCTCCCTGCGCTACATCGAGGGCGAAAGCGTCATGCTCATGCTCAGCGAGGAGGATCTCGCCGTCTCCACCAAGTCCGCCTGCGCCACCGGCTCGCTCCGGGCCTCGCACGTGCTCCTCTCCCTGGGGCTGAGCCATGCCGATGCCCAGGGCACCCTCGTGATATCCGTGGGGCTGGAGAACACCAAGGACGATATCTATCGCTTCCTGAGCTCCCTCAAAAACATCGTGGACACCCTGCGGGCCATGTCCCCGCTGTACAAGAAGCCCCAGGAAGCCGGGGCCTGAACGCCGGCGGACAGGACAACGCGGCGGGCCGTCTCGGCCCGCCGCGCTGCAGATGAGGCAAAACGCCTCCACGGCGTTCAGACTTGAGCAAAGGGGCTTGACAAAGCCGCTGCTTTATACTCTACTAAAATAGAATTGTTTGTCTTGATAGGATAAGCTCGAGGCATTCCGAGCAGCCTGCAAGAGCGTCTGTGCTCCGGGGAAGAGTGCCCGTCGCAACCGATCTCCCTATTGCCACCATGGCCCTTCGGCCTTCTCTCCTGACGACGGAACCCCCGGAGCGCGACGACCAACGGAGGAAACCATTCATGGAGGGTCTCCCATGCGCAGCGAAAACCCGAACATCCTTTTCATCGACGATGATCACGACTATCTGTTTGTCATGGAGGACTACCTATCCAGGCAAGGTTTCAATGTGATGACCGCCTCGGACGGGGAAACCGGGCTCGAGCTCATCAGAAGCCGGCAGCCCGATGTGATTCTGCTCGATTTCATCATGGAGTCTCTGTACTCCGGGCTGGAGGTGTGCCGACAAGTTCGAAACGACCCGTGCTTGAACAAGACCCCGATCATCTGCATCTCCGGCATGAAGAAGGATCTCAACCTGCACTTCAACAAAGAGGAAGACGCCGCCTACTTCGACCCCGACGCCTACTTCGACAAGCCTGTGGATAAGGAGGTGCTGGTCAAAACCATCAACGAGCTGCTGAACTGAGGCCGATCCCCAGACAGCATGAGCACCATCCCAAAGAAAAGCCCGGAATGCGGCTCTTTTTTGCTTGCCACTCGAGGCGCGGGCTCAACCTTTTTCAACAGGCTCCAAGCCGGATACAATCAGCCTCCCTTTTTGCGCTTACCCTCGGGGTGACCCCAGGACCGCCGCGGGCAACCGTGGCCCTATGGAAGACGTATTCGCAACATTCTTGCACTTCTCTCCCGCTTCCTCATAACGGGTCCCTGCCTCTCTGACGTACCACACAAGCGAGCAAGGATTCTGCAGTCGGTTCTGTGCCCGCCTTTTCTCCTGAAATGCAGTTCCTTACCGCAAGAATGACCCTCCGCTCCATAGCCTGCGCCCCTAAAGGAGTCCTCATTTCAGCCGAAAAAAGAAAGAGAGGCTTCTCTGGCATTGGGGGAGGAGGCCTTCAGGAAGAACTGTTTCAAAGGAGCTGGGAGTATGCAGTTGTTTCGCTTCAAAAGCCTAAAATGGAATCTTGTGGCCTTTTCCGGCCTTGTGCTTGTGGGGTTTTTTGCCGCTGTCACCGTACTGTTTTCCGGAAGCATGCGCTCGGATCTGTGGCAGGAAAAAAAGGCTATGGTGGAGAACCTGGTTAAATCGCAGATGGGCGTTTTGGAGCATTACCATGAGCTGCAGCAAAGCGGGGCCCTGACCGAAAAGGAGGCTCAGCAGAAGGCCAAGGCCTTTCTTGAGCAGTCCCGCTACGGCGAGCGAGGCAAGGGCTACTTCTGGATCAACGATATGCAGCCGGCCATGATCATGCACCCCTACAAGCCCCAGCTCAACGGAAAGGATCTTTCCGGAGTCTCAGACCCCAACGGCGTCCATCTGTTCAACGAGATGGTGGATACGGTTCGCAGCGGGACCGGAGGCTTTGTTGAATACTCCTGGCAGTACTTTGACAACCAGAACCGCATCGAGCCCAAGCTTTCCTATGTCCAGGGCTTTTCACCCTGGGGCTGGATAGTGGGCACCGGAGTGTACGTCAACGACGTTCAGGAGATGGTGCTCGGGAATCTCTATCGAAACACCGCAATAGGCATCATGATAATGCTTTTTGCTCTCGGTGCCATGTATTTCCTGTCCCAGCGGCAAACCAAGCCCATCGTCCAGGCCGCAGGCTTTGCCCAGAATCTCTCCTCTCAGGATCTGCAGGAGGACGAGCTGGATATTCAAAGACAGGACGAGCTCGGCACCTTGGCCCGCTCGCTCAGCCACACCGCCAAGGATATCCGCAACCGCTTCTCCTTTGCCGAGGGCGTGCTCCAGAACATGCCTCTGCCCTGTGTCGTCGGGGATGAGAACAACAGGATCACCTTTGTCAATCAGCCGATCATCGACTTCATCGAGCTGGAGGGCAAGCCCGAAGACTTTCACGGCATGTCGGTAGCCGAGTTTTTCTACAACGACCCCAATCATCCCACCATCACCGGCAAGGCCTACAAAGAGCGGCGGGAGATCGTCGGCGTACAGACCGAGGTCACCACCAGAAAAGGACATACCGCCTTTGCCCAGATCGACGCCGCGCCTTTGTTCGACGCAAAAGGCAGCATCATCGGCAGCTTTGCCGCATTCAGCGATCTCTCCCAGCTCAAGAAGCAGGAACAGGAGATCGAGAAGCAGAACGAGAGGATGGAGCAGGCGGCCAGCGAAGCGAGCCAAATTTCGGAGCAGCTCTCCTCCTCGGCGGAAGAGCTTTCCTCTCAGGTTGAACAAGCCAGCCGCGGGGCTGAAGAGCAGAAAAAGCGAGCCTCCGAGGCGGCCACGGCCATGGAGGAGATGAACTCCAATGTCATCGAGGTCTCCAAGAACGCCTCCAGCTCGGCTGAGGCTGCGGAGAACACCAAGGAAAAAGCGCAAAACGGCGTCCAGTCCGTGGAGAAATCCATTGAGCTCATGCGTCAGGTGCAGGAAAAGGCTCGGGGGCTGGAGCAGGATATGTCCGAGATGCAGCAGCAGGCGGACGGCATCAGCGAGATAATGACCACTATCTCCGACATTGCCGACCAGACCAACCTCCTGGCCCTGAATGCAGCCATCGAGGCGGCCCGGGCCGGAGAGAGCGGGAAAGGCTTCGCCGTGGTGGCGGACGAGGTTCGCAAGCTTGCCGAAAAGACCATGAGCGCCACCCAGGAGGTGGGCAGCTATATTCAGACCATCCAGAAGAGCGCCAAGAGCAACACCGAGAGCAGCCAGGCGGTGACCCAGGCCGTGAACGAGAACATGGAGCTCTCCGAGCAGGCGGGCCAAGTGCTCAAGGAGATGCTGGACCTGGCGCAGAGCACCGCCGAGCAGGTGAGCAACATCGCCACTGCGGCTGAAGAGCAGTCCTCAGCCAGTGAGCAGATCAACCAATCCACCGAGGAGGTCAATCGCATCGCCCAGGAAACCGCAGATGCCATGAACCAGTCCGCCCAGGCCATCACCGAGCTCAGTCAGCTGGCTCAAAAGCTCAACCAGACCATTGCACAAATCCAAAAAGCCAAGGAGAATTTGCAGGAAGCAAAAGAGGAATAAGCTGGAGCCTGATCCCGGGTGCCGAGCGGAGATGAGCAGAAAGCTACTTGTTTTGCTTTTGGCTGTAGTGGATCACGGTGGCCTTCTCCAGGGTAATCATCCCGCCGCGCATCATGGCGTCTATGCGGGGCATGACGGCATCGATCTTCTCCTTGCTCTCGACAACCTCGATGACCAGGGGCAAATCTTCGGACAGCCGAAGGAACTTGTCAGCATGGTACACACTGCTGGCCCCGAATCCGGCCACGCCTTTCAATACGGTGGCCCCGGCGAAGCCCTGTTCCCTGAACATCTCCACAAGTACCTCGTAGAGCGGCCGGCGCCCGTGCCGGTCGCTCTCCCCCAAGAAGATGCGCATGAGCATTTTTTCGCCTACCAGCTTGGTCATACCTACCCCCGAGAGGATTAAAAGATTCTCGCAGCCGTGATTCCGAGCCAGCTGAACACCAGGCAGACAAACAGGCTGAGGGCCGCATTCATCCCGGCATGCAGCAGCTCCCCGTTTTCCAGCAGCTTGAGGGTCTCGTAGCTGAAGGTGGAGAAGGTGGTCAGCCCGCCGAGAAAGCCCACGCTCAGCCCGATGCGCAGGTTCATGGGGATGAGGGTGCTGTGCAGGCTGAGCTCCATGAGCAGGCCGAGGAGAAAGGATCCCAATATATTGACCACCAGGGTGCCGTAGGGAAAGCCCTCGCCCAAAACCCTGTATACCCAGCCGGAAAGAAGATATCGGCTCAGACATCCCAGCCCGCCGCAGAGCGCTATCATACCCAGCTTGATCACAGTAGCGGCCTCCTTTGATTGAAGCATAAAAAGACGGTCCCAATATAGCTGCGTTAACTGCGGCTCACTGTCCTTCCCCTTTACGGCGGCCGTCTGTCAGATAGCCCTTATCTCCCCGATTTCTCTCCCTTAACACTATAGATCCGGTGTTAAACAATATTGATAATGCTTTTTATGGCTCTGAAGTCCTTTGCCTTCGGATACGTCATCTCCAACCTGAAAAAACAAGGAGGCTGTTCCCATGCCCAAGTGCCACGATCTCAAAAAGAACGAGGTCTATGCCTGCGAGCATTGCGGGCTTGAAATGCAGGTCATCAAGGAATGCACCTGCGACGAATCGACCCAGGATTGTGCTTGCTACACCGAGCCCCATGCCTGCGTGTTTTCCTGCTGCGGCGAGGAAATGAAGAAAAAGGCCTGATGAGCGCGGCCTCGGCCGTGCTCATCTATTTGGCTTTGAGGGCTCAGAAACCCCGAATGCCGTCGGCATTCGGGGTTTTTTTCAGCTTGATGCGCAACCAGGACACAATGAGCCACCCCTGCAGCCTGGAAGGCTCGTTGTGCTTCCATTCCTCCGCCCGGCAACAATGATCCGAAACAGCAGGATGTTGCCAAAAGCTTCATTTTATGGCCTGTTTTCTTTAAGAGCAGCGCCCTGCTGCTCCGCCGAGGCCGAGAGAGGCACATTCTGCTGCACAACAAGGAGGAGCAATGGATCTGGAATATCTCGATGCGCACTGTCACGCTGACCTCTTGCTGCAACGGGACGATCGTTTTCCGGAAGCCTACCGCATCCGGCAGTGCGGAGGCATCTCCTGGTCCTTTCCGGAAGGGATCGCTTCCTGCCAGGAGTATCCGGAGTATTGGGACCGGCTCCGCTCCAGGTGCGGACAGCTGAGCGACGAAGGGGTGCCCTTTTACTACCTGGTGGGCATTCATCCTCGCTGCATCCCCGCTGATCTCGAGATGGAGCCCAAGCTTCCCCAGGCCCTGTCCGAGGCTCTGGGCAAGCACCTGGCCGATCCTCTGTGCCTGGGCTTGGGTGAGCTCGGCCTGGATGAGGCCAGCGAGCCGGAAAAGCGGATCCTCTGCTGGCAGCTGGACCTTGCCGTTTCCCATCTGCCGGAGAGCAAACGCATCGGGGTGCACACCCCGCGGACGAACAAGGATCCGGTCACCCGGGAGATCCTGGATCTGCTGCGCGGCTACGATGCCCTCCGCAATCGACTGCTCATCGATCACGTCTCTCCGCAGACCTTTGAGCTGGTCCGAAAGGAAGGATACGCTCCGGTGGGGATGACGCTCCAAAAAGGCAAGACCTCGGTGGAGGATCTAGCCCGATTCATCCGGGAGGATCCCAGCCGGGCCCAATGCGTGGTGCTTAACAGCGACAGCGCCCGCCAGATCTCGGATCGCTTTCTCCACCTTCTGGACAACCCGGACACGCTCCTTCGAGAGGAGGTGTGCCGCTTGCTGCTGGAAAACGCCAGGGACTTCTACTGCCTGTGAGGCAGGGCCGTGCCGGAAATATTCAGTCTCTCTTGCTCCCGGAGCGAAGGAAAATGCCTAGGCTCCAGATCCTCAAAACGGGTTTTTTACAGTCGCATCAATGCAGGCCCGGACGAAATGCTCCGCCGCCTCGGGGCAGGATCCCCAGTGGAGGTGGATATAGGAGCCAAGCACCGCTCCCTTGCGATAGCCTTCTTTCCTCTCCAGCGGCCTCTGGCGATCCGATAAGCGGTAGATGCGCTCGGTCTCGGCTTGAATGTCGCAGATTCCGGAGTAGTGGAACTCATGCCCGCGCAGGACGCTCCCTTCAGGGCCAAGGAGGCTGGGCTGCAGGGTAACCACCTCCCGATATCCGAGCGCCCTGAACCTTTGCTCCATGCGGGCGCTGAACGGGAAGATGCCGGCCATGGGGTAGGCTTTTCCCTGCCCATCAAAGATCTGACGCATGAGATACATGAACCCACCGCATTCGGCGTATACCGGCATGCCGCTCTCGCAAAAGCCGTGCACTGCAGCCAGCATGGCTTTGTTTGCGGCCAGCTGCTCGCAGTGAAGCTCCGGGTAGCCGCCCCCGAGGTAAAGGCCATCCAGGCCATTTGGCAGCTCGGCATCGCGGAGCGGAGAAAAGAACACCGGTTCGGCTCCGGCTTGAGCCAATAGTCGCAGATTTTCGTTGTAGTAGAAGCAAAAGGCTTGGTCGCGGGCAACACCTATTCGCACCTGCGATCCCTCAAAGCCCTTGGCCTGGCCCGGTAGCTGACTTTTCGGCTTCGTAGGCCAATTGTCGAACGTGCTTGATTGCCTCTTGGCCAGGTCGGCTAAGAGGCCGTCCAGATCCAGATGCTCCTCTATCCAGCCTGCCAACCTGCCGGCTCTGTCCTCGCTGGTAGAAAAATCCTCCTCGGTCACCAGCCCCAGATGCCGGGAAGGAATCTCCAGATCCTCGCTGCGAGGCAGCGCACCATGGATTTGAACGCCGGGTAGCGAGTGCATCGCCTCGGTGAGAATCTGCTTGTGCCCCGGGCTCCCTATCCGGTTGAACACCACCCCGGCAAAAGGGACCTCCGGATCGAATCCGGTGTAGCCTTGGACCAAGGCCGCTGCCGACCTGGCCATGGAGCGGGCGTCGACCACCAAAAGCACCGGAATGTTCAGCCACTTGGCCATCTGGGCGGTGGAGCCCCACTCCTCCCGGCCGGAAAAGCCGTCAAAGAGGCCCATAACACCCTCTCCCACCACCGCTCCGGCATCTTGACTCCAGCGCTGCAAAAGCTCTCTATTGTAGGCTCTGGAGAGCATCCAGCCGTCGAGATTGACGGACTCCCGGCCGGTTATGCCGCGGTGATGCCCGGGGTCGATGAAGTCAGGGCCCACCTTAAACGGCTGCACCGCATATCCTCTGGCAACCAGGGCGGCCATGATTCCCTGGGCCACCGTGGTCTTGCCGCAGCCGCTGTGGGTACCGGCTACAATGAGCGAGGGGAGTGGCATAGTTGAATCTCTGGTCAAAAGGAGAACAGTTCCAATATATTGCTCGAATTTCTTCAGAACTGAGTGCCGGGCTTTTTCCGTGCCCAGAAGGAAAGCCGGAGCTGCAAGGAAGCTGGTCCTTGCCGGCTCACAGTCCTGATTCTTCCCTTTGTAGCGCCGGAGAGCAACAAAAATCAACCGGGCGCTGCAATGCTGCCGAGAGCAGGCTTTCCTGCGGTTGACCTTTACTGCGCATTGGAATATGGTCTTCTACCGATCCGAAATCAAAGATGCAGCGCATTTTGAGCTCTTCCCGGACGCGCCTGCAAACGGATCGGCATTCATCTTTGCGCTCTTTGACGCCGCAGGCTTCCTTGCCTCAGCCTGCGGCTAAACATTCGGGTGTCCGACGAGGACTTAATAGGGAATCCCGTGCAGACTCGGGAACGGACCCACCGCTGTAATCGGGGACGAAAGCCGCTGTAAAGGCCACTTTCCGGCACTCACTCTGTCTTTCATAATCTATTGATTCTGCTTGGCTTCAAGCACGAATCAACTAGCCGCATCAGACTGACAAGTGAGTGCCGGAGGGGAAGGCGCGGTGAGTAGAATGATCCGAGAGTCAGAAGACCTGCCTGAATGAAGCGAACGGCCCTGCGGGCCAAAGGGCTGATTCGCTTTTTTCCGCGACGGATGAAAATGGGACATCCCCGGATCGAGATCGCCGATCCGGGGATTTTTTTATTCAAGAAAGGTGTTGTCTCCAGGTGAGTGGTTTTGGCTTATCTCTCTGCTGTTCCGATCTCAACCATGAACCTGCCTTCTTCGCTATGCGCTTTGCGCCATGCGCTCTGCGAATAAACCCTGAGCTTCAAGCTCCCAAGCTGACAGAACCGTCTCCATAATGCATCTGCATAAAGGCTCCAATCTACCGCTGCTGCTCCTCCTTTTAAGCCTGGGCTTGCTCGGCGGCATCATCCTGTCCACAAGCATGGGGTATGTCTCTATCCCCTTTTGGACCGTGCTGCAGATCGTGGCAGCCAAGATATTCGGAGCCACGGACTTTTTGGACAGCCTTCGCGAGCTGTACCCCACGGTGATATTCGACGTGCGGCTTCCCAGAATCCTGACCGCGGTTGCCGTGGGAAGCGGGCTGGCCCTGTCCGGTGCGGTGTTTCAAGGCATCCTGCTCAATCCCCTGGCCGATCCCTATACCCTGGGCGTATCCGCCGGCGCGGCCTTCGGGGCCTCCTTCGTCCTGCTGTTCGATCTCGGCATGTTCGGCACCTACACCGTGCCGCTGTTCGCCTTTGCTGGCGCCGGCTTGACCCTGGCAGCAGTCATCTCCTTGTCTGCCAGTGCCGGCGGGGTCTCCTCCAACAACCTCATTCTTTCCGGGGTCATTGTCACAGCCATCCTTTCCGCCGGCATCAGCTTCTTCAAGTATCTGGCCCAGGAGCGGGTGGCGGTCATCGTCTTCTGGCTCCTGGGCAGCTTCGCCTCCACCACCTGGATGGATGCCGTGCTCGTTTGGTGCTTTACCTTGACCGGATTCTGCATTTTCTTCTACTTCGGCCGCGATCTGAACATGCTCTGCCTGGGAGCAAAGACCGCCTCTTCCCTGGGAGTGGACCCGGCCAGGGTGCGGCTCATCCTTCTGGTTACCGGATCATTTCTGGCCGCGGTTTGCGTCTCGGTTTCCGGCATCATCGGCTTTGTCGGGCTTCTCGTGCCGCACATGATGCGCGGCATCACCGGGCCGGATCATCACCGCCTTCTTCCGGTCTGCCTTCTGGCCGGTGGCATCCTGCTGCTGGGCGCGGATACCGTGACCCGGGCGGTACTTCCCACGGAGGTGCCCATCGGCGTGCTCACCGCCCTGATCGGCGGGCCGTTCTTCTGTTTCATCTTCCGTAAACGGCAGATGGCCATCTGATATGCTCTACCAGCTAAGCAACGCCTCCTATGCCTATAACCAGGTTCCGGCCCTGGAGCATCTCAGCCTCCAGATCCAGCCGGGGGAGTTTTACGGCATCCTCGGTCCCAACGGCAGCGGCAAGACAACCTTTCTGGACCTTTTGTCCGGGCACAGAGAGCCGAGCCAGGGAAGCATCCTGTACAAGGGCCGGGATCTTCAATCCTACCGCAAAAAGGAGCTGGCCCGGGAAATCGGCCTGGTGCCCCAGGATTTCTCTTTGAGCTTCCCCTTCCGGGTGGAGGAGATCGTCCTCATGGGGCGCTACCCGCATATGCCGCGCTTCGCCGCCCCCAACGACCAGGACAGGGCCATTGTACGCCAGGCCTTGGCTCAGACCGGAACCACACCTTTCTCCGGCCGGTATATAACCGAGCTGAGCGGGGGCGAGAAGCAGCGGGTCATCTTTGCCAGAGCCCTGGCCCAACAGACTCCGGTTCTTCTCCTGGACGAGGCCACCTCCAACCTCGATGTAAAGTTCAGCCTGCAGCTCCTGCAGCTGGCCAGACGCAAGAACCGTGAACAGGGCGTCACCGTCATCTCCGTCTTCCACGACGTCAACAAGGCGGCCGGCTTCTGCGACCAGCTCCTGTTCTTCAAGAAAGGGGAGCTCGTCTGCTGCGGACCCACCCAAGAGGTCCTCAGCGGGGAAACCCTGGCCGAGGTGTTCGAAGTCCCGGCCAAAACCTTTTTCGAGCCCTATGTCAACGCGCTGCAAGCGGTTTTCAAGCCCTGGGAGGAGGAGCCTGCTCATGAAGCGCACTAGCCGAATAGGGCCTGCAGCCCTTGTTTCCCTCTGGCTTATCCTGTGTGCAGTCAGCCCGGGAACGGCCTGCAAGGCCGCAGCCGAGGCCATCATCGACGCGGCCGGACGCAAGATCTCCACCGACAAGCCGTTTCAACGAATCATCTCCCTTTACGGCGCTCACACCGAAAACCTCTTTGCACTTCAGGCCGAGGACCGGCTCATCGGGGTCTCCCGGCACGAAACCTTTCCCCCTCGGGCCAAAAACAAACCCGTATTCTCCTATCATTCCGGCCCGGAGCGCTTCCTGGCCGCCGATCCCGATCTGGTCCTCATCCGTCCCATGATCGACCGCGGTTACGGCAATCTCATCTCCAGGCTCCAAGCGGCCGGCATCACCGTGGCCTCCCTGCAGCCCAGGACAAAACAGGAAACGATCCATTATTGGAAAGCCCTGGGCAAGCTTTGCGGCCGGGAGAAGCAAGCGCGCCGGCTCATTGCCAGCCTTGAAGAGGGAGTGCGGTACGCCGGATCACTGACCAGCGGCCTGGAGCACAAAAAAACGGCCTACTTCGAAGCCATTCACAAGCAGATGAAGACCTTCGCTCCGCAGTCCATGGCCATCTTTGCCCTGCAAGCTGCGGGCGGAAAGAACGCTGCCCCTGAGGCCAAGGCGGTGCGGGGAACGAACATCGCCGCCTTCGGCAAGGAGCGGATACTGGCCAAAGGGGAGGACATCGACGTCTATCTGGCCCAGAAAGGCCCCATGAATCAGCCCTCTATTCCCGAAATACGTCAAGAACCGGGCTTTGAAGTCATCAAGGCGGTCCGCAAGGGATCCATCTGCATCGTTCCGGAAGAGGTGGTTTCCAGACCCACCTTGCGGCTGCTCCTGGGGATCTATGAGATCGGTAGCTGTCTGTATCCGGAACGCTTCGACCCGCAGGCAAAAAAGCGTCTGCTGGGCCTGGTGCAACAAGCCTATCATTTGGAGTAGGAACCTATGGCAAGCCAAGAATCCTGCAACCCGACCCAGGGCACGCTTTACGGCATAGGCGTCGGCCCCGGCGATCCCGAGCTCATCTCAGTCAAGGCCGTGCGCATCCTGCAACGTGTAGACGTGATCTTCACCGCCTCCTCCAGCAAGAACGACTACAGCCTGGCGGTAAAGATCGTGCGTCCCTACCTCCCGCAAGAGGCGGACATCCGGCTGCTTCCCTTCCCCATGTCCATGGACCAGGACATTGTGCGCCGCTCCTGGAACGAGCACGCCGAGACCGTGCTGGACGTCCTGGAGCGGGGACATGATGCGGCCTTTCTCACCCTGGGCGACCCCCTCACCTACTCCACCTTCGGCTACCTGCTGCGCATCGTGGAACAAAGAGCCCCGGAGCTTCGAATCGTGACGGTTCCGGGGATCACCTCCTATCAGGCTGCTGCCGCAGCCACGAACACCCCTTTGGTGGAGGGCGAGGAGAACCTCCTGCTCCTCTCCGGGGTGCACGGCGGGCAACGGTATCGAGAGCTGGCCGATATGTCGGACAATGTGGTCTTTCTCAAGGCCTACAAGAACGCCTCTGACATTGCCCGGGCCCTGTCCGAGACCGGACGCCTGGATTGCAGCTTCGGCGTTATGCGCTGCGGGTTCCCGGAGCAGGAGATTCTTCGCGATTTGCGTCAGCTAGAATACCGCAGGCCGACCTACTGGACGCTGATCATAACCAAGAGCCGCAGGGATGAAGGCGAGCCCTAATGCAGAACGCGCAGCGCCTTCCCCACAAGGGGCTCTTCATTTCCCTGGCCCTTTCCCTCTGTCTCCTGGGATGGCTCTTTTCCTTGCCTGGAGATCAGGGCTCCGAGCTCTTCCTGTCCCGGCTCGGCTGGCCCTTGATCCGAATCATGGCCTTTGTCGGGATAGGGCTTATCCTGGGAGAGGTTATCGAGGCCACAGGCTGGACCCGCTATCTGGCCTGGGTGGCCGGACCCATGTTCCGCTTCGCCCGGCTCGGTTCACGCTGCAGCGCAGCCTTCACTTCGGCCTTTTTTTCCGGAGTGACGGCCAATGCCATGCTCATGAACGCATACAGCGAAGGGAGAATCAGCAAGGAACAGCTCTTTCTGACCAACTTTATCAATCATTTGCCGGCCTTCTTTCTTCACCTGCCCACCACGCTGTTCATCATTCTTCCCCTGGCCGGCGCTGCAGGCGGGATCTATATCCTGCTCGTCCTGGCCTCGATTCTGCTGCGAACCGTGTTTTTCCTGATCTTCTCCCGAGCACGGCTGTCCCGAGAGGCGAACCCGGCGCGGGCTTCGGCTGAGGCGCCGCAGAAAAAGGCCTGGCCGGAAATTCTCCAGGCCCTCCGGCGCAAGCTTCCCAGGCGATATGGCCGCATTGCCCAATTCGTCATTCCCATCTACATTGGGATCTCGCTGTTCAAGGAGCTGGGCCTTTTCGATGTCCTCAGGGCCTGGCTATCGGGCTCTGCGGCAACCGCCCTCATGCCGGTGGAATCCCTGTCCCTGGTTGTGGTAGCCTTTTTGGCGGACTACACCTCGGGCTTTGCCACTGCCGGCGCTCTGCTGGACAACGAGGTATTAACCATCAAGCAGGGAGTACTGGCCCTTATCGCGGGACAGGTGCTGGCCTTTCCTTTGCGGGCCCTGCGCCATCAGCTTCCCCGCTATCTCGGAATCTTCAGCCCCAAAATGGGCACCCAGATTTTGCTTTTGGGACAGATATCGCGGGTTCTGAGCCTGATTTTAGTAGCCGGGCTTTATTACTGGCTGGCCTGAGGCTTTTTCAGGTCAGCTTTGCCTCCGGCAAATCTGACTTAATGGGTTTAGATTAATAAGAATCCAAGTTCTTCATTTTTTACAAAATCAAGGAAAGCACTTTTCAATGGCACATCCAGAATACACAACACCCCGGGGGATCGAGGAGCGCTCCTTTGCCATCATCGAGTCCGAGGTCCCGGAACCCCGGCCCTTTCAGGGAAGAGAATGGGCTGTCGCCCGACGCATTCTCCATGCCACGGCCGATTTCGAGCTTCTGTCCCTGATCCGTTTCCATCCCGAGGCTGTAAGCAGCGGACTACGCGCCCTGTCCCAAGGCTGCCTGGTGCTTACCGACTCCAACATGACGAGAGCCGGGATAACCTCCGGACGCATGGAGCGCCTGGGCTGCACTGTGCGCTGCGACCTTGATGATCCCTGGGTCAAGGAGGAGGCGGCCTCGCAGAACAGGACCCGATCCGCCCTGGCCGTGCGCAAGGCAGCCGGGGATATTGCAGGAGCCGTTTTTGTGGTCGGCAACGCCCCCACCTCCCTGAACGAGCTCCTGGATCTCTGTGCCGAGCACTCTGTCCAGCCGAGGCTCATTGTAGGCCTGCCGGTGGGCTTCGTGGGAGCGGCCGAGGCCAAGGAACGCCTTCTGGAGCAGCAGGACATACCCTTCATCACTCTCATCGGCCGCAAAGGAGGCTCCTCCGCTGCAGCAGCCGCGGTCAACGGCTTGGCCGAGCTGGCTCTGGAAGGCTTGAACAAATAAGCCGGGATCGAAAGGATATTGGAATCCATGTCCCATACCAAGCTCCGCAGCGGGTTCACCACCGGATCGGCCGCGGCTGCCGCGGCCAAGGCCGCCATCCTTGCCTGGCATGCCAAGGCGGTTCCGGACCCCATCAATATCCCTCTGCCCTCCGGCGGGAGGTTGGACATTCCGGTCCAGCAAGCCCACTGCTCGGACGGCTCTGCCTGGGCCCGGGTCGTCAAGGACGGTGGAGACGACCCGGATGCTACCCACAAGGCCAAAATCAAGGTGACCGTCACTGCGAGAAACAACCTGGACGGGGAGAGGATCCTGCTTCAGGGCGGGCGGGGAGTCGGAACCGTGACCAAGCCCGGATTGCCGATCCATCCGGGCGAGGCGGCCATCAACCCCGCTCCCCGCAGACAGATCAGGCAGGCCGTTATGGAGGCCCTGAGCGGAGCAGGTCTCGGGGAAAGCTTTCTGGTTGTGGTGGAGGTGGAGGACGGGGAACGCATCGCCCGGCGGACCATGAACAAAAGGCTGGGCATTGTGGGCGGCATTTCCATTCTGGGCACCCGCGGCACGGTGGAGCCCTACTCCAGCGCCTCCTATACCGGAACCATCGAAGCGGAGCTGGATGTTGCCCGGGCTGCAGGCTGCCGCGAGATCTGTCTGGCTACCGGCGGACGGAGCGAGCGTTTTCTCCGGGAGGCCTTTCCCTGGCTTCCGGCAGAAGCCTTTGTCCTCACCGCGGACTATTTTCGCTTTTCGCTGCAGGAAGCGGCCAAGCGGGGCTTTGTCCACATCCATCTGGGCTGCTTTATCGGCAAGCTCATCAAGATGGCTCAGGGACATCCCTACACCCACGCCAAATCCTCGCGCATCGATTTTCAGCTGCTGGCAAAGTGGGCGGCATCCTGCAACCTCGCTAGGGATGTGCCTCCGGGCATCGAAACAGCCAATACCGCCAGGGAGGTTCTGGAGCGCATCACTCCGGATCCCCAGTTCAAGACCCTTATCGCTTTCCTGGCCGACAGGGCTTTGCGCACGGCGCAGCAATTCCTGGACTGCAGGACAAAGCTTTCCTGTTCCCTGTTCCACTTTTCCGGCCAGCTCATCCATCAGGCCGGGGACTTGGACAGAAGCAAGAGCCAGGAAGCCAGCAATGGCCTTGGCCCCCTGAAACCCCGCTGTGAAAAGCAGGGAGAAGATCTCTGAAGCTATGCCTCCGCAAGCCAATCCCTTCCATGTCCTGGGCGCGGGAATACAGCCCGAGGAGCTCATCCCCTCCTACAGGCGTATCATCCAGGAGGCCGACGTGCTGGTCGGGGGCCGTCGCCTTCTGCGGCCTTTTGCAGAGGCGGCGGGGGAGAAAATAATCCTCAAGCCGCCGTTGGAAGAGGTGCTGCAGGAGGCGGAGCGCTGCAGACAAAACGGGAAGCGGGTGGTGTTCCTGGCCGACGGGGACCCCGGCTACTTCGGAATTGGCAAGCGCATGATCCGCACCTTTGGAGCGGACAAGGTGCTCCTCTATCCCAATATCACTGTTCCCCAAGCTGCCGCCGCCAGGCTCAAGCTCTCCTGGGACGAGGTCCAGACGGTCTCTCTGCACGGCCGCAGCGATCCCGCTCCCCTTTTTCAGGCCCTGTCCAGACATCGCTATGTCGGGGTCTACACCGATAAAAGCAACACCCCGGCCACCATTGCAGCCTCAGTACAGTCCCGGGCCGGGGATGCCTTTGCGGTTCACGTCCTGGAGAACCTGGGTCTGCCGGAGGAGCGGGTCAGCTCGCTTTCCCTGTCCGCAGCGGCCGGGGAGGCTTTTGCAGAGCTCAATTTCGTTGTTTTGGAAAGGATAGCCGGGCCGCAGGTGCAGCTGGCTCTGGGGACCGAGGAGAGCTGCTTCCTCCACTCCCGGGGCATGATCACCAAGAAGGAGATCCGGGTTGCCGGTCTGGCAGCGCTGAACCTTCTTCCCGAGCAGGTCGTCTGGGATCTTGGCTCCGGAAGCGGCTCCGTGGCCCTGGAGGCTTCTCTCCTGACCCGTGGGGGCCGGATTCTCGCCCTGGAGAAGGATCCGCAGCGGGCGGAGCAGATCCGGGAGAATGTCCGCCGCAGCGGGGCCCTTTGCGTCGAGGTTGTCCAGGGCAGCATGCCGGAATGCCTGGCTGAGCTCCCCGCCCCGGACCGGGTCTTTGTCGGCGGCGGCCTGGGAGAGGGCGACGCAGTGCTGCGCGCCGTTTTGGAACGTATCAAGC
>CAZQPF010000042.1:5308-25446 GCA_964595165.1 uncultured Desulfohalobiaceae bacterium | reverse complement strand
TATTGCTTTGATTGCTGATATTGACGAGTTGATTTGACTGTGAATGCTTTTGACTCATCTCTTTGCTTTCTTTGTCTTAACTGTGAACCGTGAACTCGTATGAAACTTCTCTTTCCAACCCCTCACCCGGCACTCAGTTTTGAAGCAATTATCTCAGGGTATACAAGAAGCACCTACTTTGTTTATGGCAATAGCTCCAGCTATTCATCACGAAACTGAGTGCCGGGTCAATCCGGGCATAACGATGCTCCGTATATATTCATTGAAAATCAACAGATTGCATTCTTTTAAATTAAACCCAATAAGACAGCGCGGAGGCCGCGCTGTCTTTGAACTCTAAAGCTTCTAAGATGCGCCTGCAAAAAAAAGCTCCCTTCCAAAAGATTGCCTTTTGGAAGGGAGCTTTTTTACAGCTGCGGCATTTTTCTTCCTCCCCGGACAGGAACCAGGGGACAACAGCCGATTACTTCTTCTCGGAAGCCTCCCGAGCCTTGCGTTCCTCTATCCGCTTTTCAAACTCGGCGTAGATAGAGTCCAGCTCCTTCTGGACCTTTTCCGGGCGGGGCTCCGGTTTGGCATTCTCCAGAATGTCCAGGGACTTCTCATAGGCCTTCTCGACTATGTCGGGGGATCCGGAAGCTTCCCACTGATCCCGGCTTCTGCGGTCCATGAGGGTAGTCTGGGACATCTTGTTAAAGTTCTTCAGGGTATGCTCATGGGTAATGAACTCGCCAGCCGGCCCCACCTCTTTGATCACATCATAGGCGATGTTTTCCTCTGTTACCTGAATACCGTTCACAACCTTGAGAACCATATCCAGGAACTCGTTCTGCAGAAGGGCCGAGGCGTAGTCCCAGGCCAGCGCGCTGTCGATCATCCCGATGCCGTAAATCATGTTGGCCCCTGCCAACGCTGGTACTAGGGCAGTCAGGGTGAATTCGTGGCCGGACTGGGCGTCAAGCTTCTTGCTGTCTACCTAACCACCGCCTACCCAGGAGGGGATCTTGTAGTGCAGGGCCAGCTTGGCCACAGCTGCGCTGAACATGGCCATCTCCGGCGCTCCCATGGAGGCCAGGGTGGTCCTCATGTCCATGATGCTTGTGGAGCTGCCGTAGACCATGGGCGCGCCCTTGCGAACCAGCTGCCCGAGGACGATGGAGCCCAGGACCTCGCAGTTGTGGGTCACCAGGGTGCTGGCCAGCTCCACGCAGGTGGTGGCGCCGCACATGCCCAGGGCGTTGATCTTGATGGGAATGCCGAACTTGCAGGCCTCGATCAGGACATCGGTGGCCTCCTGGGAGAGAACGAGAGGGCTGACCGGATCCGCTGAGCAGGTAAAGGTCGGATTCTGGGCCAGCTTGTCCTCGCCTCCGGCCATGACCGCACCCATCTTGACCGCGGCCTCGAAATGCTCCACCGAATAGATGCCCAAAAAGCCGTGCTTCGAGGAGTTGGAGTAAAAGGAGTAGGTGTTGTAGATGCTGGACATGTCCTCGTCCAGGTCCAGCGGGGTCAACGGCCGTTCCCAACCCACGCTGTTGTCCAGTGCGTCTATGAAGCGAACTGAATCATCAACGTCCTTTTTGGTCGCCTCCCTGATCTTCCGGGTCTTGGGGTCCATCAGGGACGAGGCTTCTCCGAAATTGACAAAACCGGTCTTCTTGCCGCCGGGCACGTAATCGTTTTTCGGATCGAGAGCATGGGCCCGATAGGTGGCGGGAGTGGACTGGATAGCGTCCTCCACGAGGTGAGCCGGTATCTTGACAATATTGCTCTCCTCGTCAACCGGACAGCCGTTGTCAGCGAAAATCGCCCTGGCATTGGAGCTCATCACCTTGAGCCCGATATTCCAGAGGACGTCCAGTGTGGACTGGTGGATCTGCTCAATATCATCAGGGCTGAGGACATTGAGTCCAAACTTGCCCTGACTGAGAAGATCCGCATGTTCATAGCGAATCGTCATGTACTAACCTCCTTACTCTTGTACTGGTCATTTCTACTCATCGTCCAAGGCTTGAGCCTAGGGAAAAAATCACCCCTTGTCTAGCTGGAATTCAGTGGCAAGACCTGAACAACCCGCCGCTTGGACGCAAGTATTTGCTTGCTGTCCCTAGCCGGAAGCAAAAGATGGCTGTGGGAGGAACAAAAACTACTCGGCTAAGACCTGATGGGAAGCAGCCGGATTCAGAGCTCCCGTTCTGGGGAGACGCACCTGCAAAAAGTCAGGCGTGAAGGGCTCATGTTAGATTTCATTTTCAATAACATTTTATCAACATTGCTGATATTAACTTTAAACCACGAACTGCACTCGCTGTCTGCTGGGAGCTGTTTTCTCTTCACTCTTGCCATCAGCTATGAGCTGTGAGCTATCAGCTTCTTCTACAGCAAGGCCTTCAGGAAACCTCTGTGAGCTCCTTTTCTTCTTGAGATTGGAGCACTTGCCGCGCCGACTCCAGAATGACCCGGTTTTCCTCATCGGTTCTGGAGGCGATGCGCACGAATTCGCCGTCGAGACCCATCTTGTCGTTGCAGTCCCGAACGTAGACCCCGTGCTTTATGAGCATCCGGGACATGAAGTCAAAGGCGCTCAGGCCATTGGTTATCTCGGCCAGGACGAAGTTCGCCTTGCTGGGATAGACCTTCAAGCCGGGCAGCTCGGCCAGCTCGGCGAAGAAGCGCTGCGTATCCTTGATATAGCGCACTCTCACCTCTTCATACTGCCTCAGAAACTCCTCATCGGCATACAGCCTGAAGAAGTACTCTGCCAAGCCGGAAAGATTCCACAGGTAGCCGTTTTCCAGAAGGTCGGCGACCTTGTCCTCATGCATTACCCCATAGCCGGCTCGGATGCCGGCAATGCCGAAGTCCTTGGACATGCTCTTGATGATGATGACGTTGTCATAGCTGTTCACCAGGTTGGTAGCTGTTTTCAAGGGGTAGGTCTCGTCCTCGAAGGCGAAATGGATAAAGCTCTCATCAATGACGATGTTGTCCACAAAATCCAGGCGCTCTACGAGCTTATGGATATCGCTGAGATTGACATAGCCCCCTGTGGGGTTGTTGGGGTTGATGAGGACGATGGTATCCGGACGCTCTCGCTCCACGAGATCGATGTAGTGCTCGAGATCGAAGGCGAAATCCTTCTCCTGATCGAAATAGTTGTACACCACCTGGACATCGGGCCCCACAAACTCGTAATAGGGCGAAAAAGTCGGAAGATTGATAATGATCTTGCGGTGGGTGAAGTAATGGACCACCGCCTGAATGATCTCCGTGGCCCCGTTGCCGACAAAGATCTTCTCCTTGGGAACCCCGAGGCAGGGCGCGAGAATCTCCCCGATAACCTGGTTCTGTGAGGGATAGAACTCCAGAACCTTTCTCAGGTCGCCGGTTTTGATCAGGTCGTTGCGCATCTCGCGAGTAAAGAGATCCGTGGCGTGGGGATTGGACAAAAAGCAGGCATCGATCTCGATATTCAAATCCGGCAGTTTCTCTGCGATGGTATGGATGCTCGGGGAATGCGAGCCGGCCTGATCGCTCAGCTCCTGAAGACCCTCGGCCAGTTTTTTCTCTTTCATGTTCAGGCTTTGCATGAGCCACCTCCTGGTTAATTGTTATGGCAACCATACACTGTGTTTTTTGTTTATGTCAACACAATTTGGGTCTATATAGTACAAATAAAAATTATTTAGGCTTAAATAATTTTTATTCCTAATAAGGCCGCGCCGTCAGCGGTGCCAACTTCGAGGATCGGCTTGCCAGCAACCCGGCTGGGTGTTATCAAAAACTATCCGGCAGTATTGAGGAATTGGCAATACTTCTCAGGATTTTCCCATGAAGTTCATCCATGCCGCAGACATTCACCTGGACAGCCCGCTTAGAGGCCTGGAGCAGTATGAAGGGGCCCCGGTGGAGGACATAAGGGGAGCGACGCGAAAGGCCTTCGAGAACCTCATTGATTTCTGTCTTGAGGAAGAGATCGACTTTCTCCTCCTTGCCGGCGACCTCTACGATTCCGACTGGAAGGACTACAATACCGGCCTTTTTTTCATCCACCAGGTAGCCAGGCTGACCCGGAAAGGGATCCGGGTGGTTATGGCCCGGGGCAACCATGATGCGGCAAGCCAGATCACCCGCCGCTTGCGGCTTCCCCAGGGGGTATACGACTTGCCCACCCGCAAGCCGGAGACCGTTCTTTTCGATCATCTCGAAGTCGCCGTTCACGGTCAGGGCTTCTCCAAACGGGAAGTAACCGCCAATCTGGCTATGTCGCTTCCCGAGCCCGCGCCGGGGCGGTTCAACATCGGCCTGCTTCACACTTCCCTCGACGGCAGGGAGGGACACGATGTCTACGCCCCTTGCAGCCTCAGCGACCTCAGGCACAAGGGCTACGACTACTGGGCCCTGGGACACATCCATCGCAGGGAGATTCCCTGCCAGGACCCTCCGGTGGTCTTTCCGGGCAATCTGCAGGGCAGGCACAGCAAAGAGACCGGCCCCAAGGGGGCCTACCTCGTGGAGGTCGAAGACGGGGAGCTGGCTCGGCTGGACTTCAAGCCCCTGGAAACAGTGCGCTGGGAGCTTGTCGAAGTGGACGTCTCCGGCCTGGAAAGCTTTCAGGATGTGGCTGAAGCCTCCTTGACCGCTCTGCAATCCAGCTGCGGCGATCTGGGAGATCAAATCCTGGCCGCGCGGCTTGTGCTTCATGGAGAGTCCCCGCTGCACCACCGCATCCTGGCGGACCCGGAATGCATGGCCCAGGAGATCCGTGCCGCCGCATCCGAGCTCTATACACCGGTCTGGGTTGAAAAGGTTCTGGCCCGGACCAGGCCGCCAAGGGATGCTGCCGCTCTTGCCTCACGCGAGGACGCCGTTGGCGAGCTGCTGCGTGGGCTGACCCGCCTGTCCCAGGATGAGGAAAGCCTGCAGGCCATCAAGCAGGCCTTGAGCAGCTTGGCCAGAAAGCTTCCCAGCGAGTATAGGCAGCTCCCAGATGGGCTTCAGCTTGAGGATACCGATTGCCTGCTGAGCCTTGCGCCCGAGGTGGAGGACCTGCTTATCTCCTTTTTCCAGGACTCGGAGGGCGAGCCATGAAGCTGCTCCGGCTGGAGCTTCTCAAGTTCGGCCCCTTCACCGACCGCTGGCTCGACTTCTCCTCCCGGACGCAGGGGCTGCACATCATCTTCGGCCCCAACGAAGCCGGCAAGAGCACCGCCCTGCGCGCAGTTACCGGACTGCTTTTCGGGATCCCGGAACGAACCCTTGACGACCACGTCCATTCTCCGCAAGAGCTGCGCATCGGCGCAACCATCCTGCCGGAAAACGGGCGGGCATTTTGCGTCAGAAGGAGGAAGGGCCGCAAGAACACCCTGCTGGACTCCGAGGAGCAGCCCATACCGGAAGAGAGGCTCTCCCGGTTTTTCCCGGGCATGAGCCGAGAGTTCTTCCAAAACCTCTTCGGGCTGAGCCATGACCGCTTGAGCGAAGGGGGCCAGGACCTGTTGCGGGGCAGGGGCAGTCTGGGCCAAAGCCTGTTTGGAGCCGGAGTCGGCTTGGGGAGCCTGCATCGACTCTTGAGCAGCCTCAGCGGCACCGCGGACAAGCTGTTCACCCCTCGAGCCCCCAAGCGTCCGATCAACGAGGCCATTAGCGAGTATCAGGCCTGGAAGAAGAAAAGCCGGGAGGCAGCGGTTCGGCCCAAGGAATGGACCGAGATCGACAAGGAGCTCGAGGAGCTGCGCCGCGATCTGAGCCAGGCGGATAGCGAGCGTCACCGGCTGCAGCAGTCCAGGGATCAGCTGCAGCGGATCAAGCGGACCAAACCCAGCTTGAACCGGCGCTCGGAGCTTCTCGAGGCCCTGGAAGAGCTGCGGAACATACCTGTGCTGCCCGTGGACGCCCCCCGGCAGCGGCAGGCGGCGGAAAAAACCGTTCAAGACGCGCAAAAGGCCCTGTCCAAGCTCAACGAAGAGCTGGAGCGAAACAGCCGGGAGCTGCAGGCGCTGCACATACCGGAAGAGATATTGCAGCAACAGAGCGACATCCAAGACCTGGCCGAACAAGCCCCGGTCCTGAAGGAGGATCTCCGGACCCGATCCAGCCTGGGCCACAGGGAGGAGCTGCTGCAGCAGGAAATCAAAGGCCTGCTCAAGGAGTTCGGCCTCACGGAAAACGACGAGCCCCGCATTGCAGCCTTTCGGCTGAGCAGCACTGCGGAATCCCGCATCCGCAAGCTGTCCAATGAGGCCTCCGGAATCCAGGCCGAGCTCAGCAATGCCAGGCACAACCAGAATCAGATCCAGCTGCGCCTGGAGAGGCTGCAGCGCTCCCTGGAAGCATATGGGCCGCAACGGGACATAAGCCGGATCAAAAGCCTGATCAAGAGGGCCCGTCAGCACGGGGACCTCGAGGGCAAGCTGCAGGCCGCCGGCCGGAAGAGAGAGGAGCTGGAGCAGAGAATAGTCCTGCAGCTGCAGGCCCTGGAGCTGCATGCCGCCTCCTTTCCTGCCGTCCGGAGCCTTCCGGTTCCCGGGGAGAAAACAGTTGAAAGCTTTGTGCAGCGAGAGGAGGAGATCACTGCCAGGCGGGCCGAAATACGCAGCAGGCTCGAGGATCTGGAGCAAGAGCTCTTTGAGGTGCAGGGCCGCCTGGAGCAGCTGCGGCAGGAAGAAAAGATCCCTTCCGAAGAGGAGCTTCTCCAAGCCAGGGAAGGGCGCGACCGGCTGTGGGAGGAGATAAAGAAGGCCTGGCTGCAGGGCTCGGAACCGCAAGGACGCCGCCCTGAACAGATGGCCCGGGAGCTGGAGGAGGCTATACGGAACGCGGACGGCATCTCCGACGAGCTGCGGAGCAAGGCTCGCGCCGTTGCGGAGCTCATGCAGCTGAGTGCCCGCGATGCCGCGCTAAGGCAGCGAATCGAGAACCAGCAGGATAAGAAACAGGAGACCGAGGACCGGCAACGCGTCCTGGAGGAGCAATGGAGTCAAGCTTGGGCCAAAAGCGGATTGACCCCTCTTTCCCCGCGGGAGATGGCCGATTGGAGCAGCGGCTTCAGACAGTGCCTCACGGACATAGATGCCTGGGAGCAAGCCCGGGCTGAGGAACGCCAGCTGCAGCAGGATATCCAGGAGCTCAAATCATCCCTTGTTTCCAGGCTCAAGGATTTGGACCGCCTGGAAGCCAGCCAGGGAGACAGCCTCCCGGAGATCTTGGACTACGCAGAATCCGCTGTTGAGGAGATCTCCCGGCTGGAATCCTCGCGCCAAAGCCTGGAGGAGCAGCTGCTGGAAAGCAGCGCCCAGCTGAAGGAGCAGGCCGGGCTGGTAAGGGACAAAGAGCGGGAGTACCAGGAGTGGCGAGCTCAATGGGAAGAGGCGGTCTCTGTCTTGGAGCTGAGCGGCGAAGCCGGTCCCGAGGAGGCCTCCTCCAAGCTGGAGACCCTGAATAAGCTGCTCAAGAAATGGGACGAGCTTTTTGAAACCAGAAACCGGCTCCGGGAGATCAAGGACAAGCAATCCCAGTTTGCGGAGGAGGTAAGGCGCCTCACCGCTCGGATCGCCTCGGACCTGGAAGACCTTTCTCCCCTGGAAGCGGTGCCGGAGCTGAAAAAGCGCTGCGACCAGGCGGCGCACAACAAAAGCCTCAGCCATAAGCTCAGGCAGCGGCAAACCGAGATCCAGTCCGAGCAGGAGGAGCGCCTCCAGGAGATCGAGGAGGCCAAACAGGCTCTGGAATCGCTCCGTCAAGCCGCTGGGTGCCGGGACTTGGTGGATCTTCCCCGGGTGGAGGAGCAATCGGAGCGCAAGAGGGCCCTGCAGCAGGAGCTATCCACTCTGGAAGCCACCCTGAGCCGGGAAGGGCTCGATCTGGAGGCCTTGCACCGAGAGGCGGCACAGCACCACCCGGATGAGCTGCCGGCCGCCTTGACCGAAGCCGGTGAACGCCTGGAAGAGCTGGAAGCGAAACGCGAGCGGCTGAAAGACCGCATTAAGGAGCTGGAGCAGAGGCAGCGGGACATGGAAGGAGCCGGCCAGGCAGCCGAGGCCGAGGCTGAGGCTCAGTCTGCGCTCGCCCGGATTGATCGGCTTGTTCGAGAGTACGCCCGGTACAAAATGGCCGAGGTCGTTCTGCAGCAGCAAATGGAGCGCTACCGCAGGGAGCATCAGGGCCCCATCCTGCAACGGGCCGGGGAGATCTTCCGCCGCATTACCTTGGAGTCATTCCATCGGCTCCTGCCCGGCTTTGACAAGAACGACGAGCTGGTCATCATGGCCGAGCGCTTTAACGGCCAGCTCGTAGCTGTGGAGGGCATGAGCGACGGAACCAGAGACCAGCTCTACCTGTCCCTGCGGCTGGCCAGCCTGGAGCAGCACCTCTCGGTTAACGAGCCCCTGCCCTTGATCGCCGACGACCTCCTTATCCGTTTCGACGACCAGCGATCCAAGGCCGCGCTGAACGTCCTGGCCCAAACTGCCCAGAGCACCCAGGTGCTCTTTTTCACCCATCACGCCAAGCTCCTGGAGCTGGCCGAAGACGCCTTGCCCAAGACCCACTGGCAGGAACATCTGCTCCAGGCTTAACGAACCTCGGGCTGAGAGGAGACTTTGCATGGCCCCTAAAAACGTATTCTTCATCGGTCTCAACGAGTTCAATCTGGCCAAGCTCAAATCCATACGCCGGGCTGAGCGCTACGCCTTTCACGGTCTCCTCGACCCGGCCGAGATCTACGAAACCTATGAGTTTCCGGTTGCGGACATGCTGGCCAGGGCCGAGGAGCAGCTGCGCCAATGGCAGCAGGATACCGGGGGCAGCATCGACGGCATCGGGGCCTATATGGACTTCCCGGTGAGCACCATGCTGCCCTTGCTCTGCGGCAAGCTCGGCAAGCGCTCTCCGAGTCTGGAGGGGCTCCTCAAATGCGAGCACAAGTACTGGAGCCGTCTGGTACAGCGCGAGGTCATTCCGGAGCACATCCCTCAATTCCAGCCCTTTGATCCGTTCGAGGAGAACGCTTTCGAGCGCCTGGAGCTTGGGCTTCCTTTCTGGATCAAGCCGATCAAGGCCTCGGGCTCGCTGCTCGGCTTCCGCATCGAGAGCCGTGAGGACTTTGAACGGGCCGTTTCCCAGATCCAAAAGCTGATCCATCTCATCTCTGAGCCTTTCAATTTCATTCTCCAGCAGGCCGACCTTCCCCAAGAAGCAGCCGAGGTCCCGGGGCATTTCTGCCTGGCAGAAAGCATCATCGGAGGCCGGCAGTGCACTCTGGAGGGATACTCCTTTGAGGGCGAGGTCCAGCCCATCGGCATCATCGATTCCATCCGCTACGAAAACGGCGTCAGCTTCTTCCGCTACGAGTACCCCTCCACCCTGCCGGATCTGATTCAAGGCCAAATGATCGACATCACCAAGAAGATCATCCCCCATACAGGGTTTGACAACTCCGCCTTCAACATTGAGTTCTACTGGAACCGGGAGCAGGACAGGGTCTGGCTCCTGGAGATCAACACCCGGGTTTCCCAATCCCACAGCGACATATTCGAGAAGGTGGACGGCCAGTCCAACCAACAGATCACGGTACAGGTGGCCTGCGGGGAAAAACCGGATTTTCCAAAGGGCCAGGGGCTGTTTCCCTGTGCGGCCAAGTTCTTCTGGCGGATCTTCAGCGGAGACGCCGAGGTGACCCGGGTCCCCACCCGGCAAGAGATCGCCGAGGTGGAGGCGCGCTTTCCGGGCACCATAGTTCGGCCGCAGATCGAGACCGGAATGAAGCTCTCCGATCTCCTGGAGCAGGACAGCTACAGCTACGCCATCTGCCACCTGTTCATCGGCGGGGAGCACCAGAAGGATCTTCTGGACAAGTACGTCCAGTGCCAGGAGATGCTCCCCTTTGAATTCAAGCCCCTTGGGGGTTGATACTGAAAGTTAGGAGCCCATTATTGCGAACCGGGCACAGGGATCTCTTGCGCTTAGAAGCTTCCGGCTCTCGGTTTTTAAGACTCGCTCATGGGGGAGCCCTGCCCCCTCCGGACTCTTAGGCTTTGCTGGACACATTGATGTTGCATGAACAAAAATATGATTTCTTCTTCAATAAATTGCCAATTAGTCAGCTTTGCCTCCGGCAAAGCTGACTGGAGACCTTGGCCTTGAAAATAATCCACTCTTTTCCACGTCCGGTGCGGGAGATCTTCAACCAATGGATTCCCATGTCCGACGGCTGCCGGCTTGCAGCGCGCATCTGGCTTCCGGAGGACGCAGAGCAGCATCCGGTGCCGGCCATTCTGGAGTATATCCCCTACCGCAAGAACGATCTCACCGCAGAGCGGGACGTGCAGCACCACCCCTACATCGCCGGCCACGGCTATGCCTGCGTCCGGGTCGACCTTCGCGGCAGCGGGGAATCCGAGGGCGTTCTGGAGGACGAGTACCTCCAGCAGGAGCTTGACGACGGCCTGGAGGTCATCCGCTGGCTGGCGGAGCAGCCCTGGTGCTCCGGCCGGGTGGGGATGATCGGCATCTCCTGGGGCGGCTTCAACGGCCTGCAGCTCGCCTCGTTCCAGCCGCCTGCGCTTAGGGCCGTGATCACCCTCTGCTCCACCGACGACCGCTATAGCGACGACATCCATCACATGGGCGGCTGCCTCCTGGGGGACAATCTGTCCTGGGCTTCCACCATGTTCAGCCACAATAGCTGTCCTCCGGATCCGCGCATCGTCGGCGATTCCTGGCGCGAGATGTGGATGCAGCGCCTGGAGGGAAGCGGGCTCTGGCTGGCCAAATGGCTCCGGCATCAGAGACGCGACGAGTACTGGAAGCACGGCTCGGTCTGCGAAGACTTCGGCCGCATCCAGTGCCCGGTCATGGCTGTCAGCGGCTGGGCCGACGGATACTCCAACGCGGTGCTTCGGCTTATGGCCAACCTCCGGGTTCCGCGAAAGGGCCTCATCGGGCCCTGGAGCCATCTCTATCCCCACCTGGGCCGTCCCGGGCCGGCTATCGGCTTTCTGCAGGAAGCCCTTCGCTGGTGGGAGCATTGGCTCAAGGATGCCGACACCGGAATCATGGATGAGCCGATGCTCCGGGTCTGGATGCAGGAAAGAGTTCCCCCGACCACCAGCTACGATCACCGCCCGGGCCGCTGGGTGGTGGAGGAGGAATGGCCCACGAGGAGCACAGAGCATCGGCCCTATCATCTGGGATTTGCCTGGCTGGGCCCGGAAAGCGAAGTCCAAGACCAGGGGGGGCTGACTATCCAATCCCCCTTGAGCGTCGGCCTCTTTGCCGGCAAATGGTGTTCCTACAGCGCGCCGCCGGATCTGCCTCACGACCAGCGGGACGAGGACGGGGGCGCATTGACCTTTGACTCCGACGCCCTGGAAGAGGATCTGGAAATACTAGGCCCGCCGGTGGTGGAGCTCGATCTTGCTTCCAATCAGCCGGTGGCCATGATCGCCGTGCGGCTCTCGGACATTCTGCCGGACGACAAGGCGACCCGGGTAACCTACGGCCTGCTCAACCTGACCCACCGCAACAGCCACGAAAATCCGGAACCATTGGAGCCGGGAAAACGCTACCGGGTCAGAATCCAGTTGAACGACATCGCGCAACGCTTCCCAGCCGGCAACCGCATCCGCCTGGCCATCTCCACCGTCTACTGGCCTCTGGCCTGGCCGTCTCCAGCCCCTGTCCGGCTGACGATCCACCGCAAAACGAGCCGCCTCATCTTGCCGGTGCGGCCGGAGCATCCCAAGGACAGAGAGATTCGGCCCTTCGATCCTGTAGCAGCGGCCCCTCCCCTGGATAAGACCCTCATCCAGCCCACACGGCAGTCATGGACGGTCATTCGCGATCTGGCTGAGGACGAGTCCCGGCTGGAGGTCATCAACGACGAAGGGGTCTACCGCATCAAGGACATCGATCTGGAGATCGAGACCAAGGCCACGGAGAACTACATCTTCCGGGACGACGACTACGATTCCCTGCGCGGGGAAACCAAGTGGGTGCGGCGGTTCAAGCGCGGGGCCTGGGAGGTGAGGACCAACGCCCGCACCCTGCTCACCTCGAGCCCGACCCATTTCCATATCCGGGCCGAGCTTGACGCTTACGAGGGCGATAGCCGGGTGTTCAGCCGCAGCTGGGACGAGCGGATCCCGCGCGATTTGGTTTAATCTCGCATACCGTATCGATTGACAAGGGTCTTGGATCCGGATTTTTGACTCAGGGAAGGATAAGGCCGATCAGTGAAGCCCCCAGGCCGACTCACCGGCCAGGGCTTATGGAGCAGCGAAAGCCTGCTGCTGAGCAGGGCAAACAATCATCGACCGCTAGGAGGAGGCATGGCCAAAGGCAAAGTGGAGAAAACCTTTTCGGTGCAGAATAGCAAATACATCGTCCGGCGGGTACAGGGGAAGCTGACAGCCGTGGAGAAGGCACCGGGGCGACTGACGATCGAGCTTAGATCCGACGGCGAGCCCATAGAGATCGAGGCCCCCTGGCATGCCAACGTCCAAAAAGGCGAACGGGTCAGCGCGGTCTACTCCACGCCTGAGGGCCAGGAGGAAGAGAAGCTCCTCCACTATCTGTTCAATGAGGACCAAAAGACCATGGAGGAAAAGCGGCTCTTTCCCAAGCCGAACAAAAGCTTCGGCCTGGCCTTGCTGGACTTTGTTATCGTTATCGCCCTGGGTATCACCCTTACGCCCTTGATCATCGATCTGGCGGCCCAAAAGACTGCCTGGGGCGTTATCAGCCTGTTTGGAGTCATCATCCTGCTTTATCTGGTCATCCAGAAGGTGACCTACTCGCTGGTCTACAAGAAGGAGCTTCAAAGGGTCGGTGCGATGAACCGCTTTATCCAGGAATTAATGGAGCAAAGCTGACAGGCTGGCTGATTTTTGCGGCAAGCCGGAATACATAAAAATATCCCGACAGGATAGGCCCATATGCCCTCCACCCAGACCAGCCCCCACACTGGCAACTGGTCCGAAGATCCCAGGGACACCTGGGTAAGCGTCCGCAGCAAGCATCTCCGGGTCCGGCGCCTCGCTCCCGGCGGCTCCTGGGAACAGGCCGCCTCCACCTGTCTCGTCTTCCTCCACGAAGGCCTGGGCTGCGTGGAAATGTGGAAGACCTTCCCGGAGCGCCTCTGTGAGGCCACCGGCCTGCCCGGGCTGATCTACGACCGTCAGGGGCACGGCCGGTCTTCTCCGCTGACCGAAACCCGGACCCCGGAGTACCAGCACGAGGAGGCCCTGGACTTTCTCCCCCAGGTCCTGCGGCGACTGAACATCCAGCGCCCCGTGCTCATCGGCCACAGCGACGGAGGAACCATAGCCCTGATCTTCGCTGCCAGGTTCCCGGACTGGCCGGTCTGCGTGGTCACCGAAGCGGCCCACGTCTTTGTGGAGGAGGTCACAGTGCAGGGCATCCGCCAAGCCAAGCAGGCCTTTGAAACCACGAATCTGCCGGACAAGCTGGCCAAGTACCACGGGAACAAGACCCGGACCATCTTTTCCGCCTGGGCCGACACCTGGCTCTCCCCGGAGTACCACTCCTGGAACATCGAATCCGAGCTGCCGAGCATTCGCTGCCCCTTGCTGGTCATTCAAGGGGAAAAGGATGAATACGGCAGCCTGGAGCAGGTGGAAAGCATCGTGGACACCTCCTCGGGTCCAGCGGAGCCGCTCATTATTCCCGGCCGGGGCCACATCCCCCATCTGGAGGCCGAAAGCGAGGTCATCCGGGGGATTGTGGAATTTTTTCGCAAGCAGGGGCCGGCCGGAACTAGAGCCTCCCTCCGGGCACCGGGCAGGAGAGAACGCGATCCTTGAGCACCTTTTGATCGTAGGCGGTGAGCAGATCGTCCTTGGTCATGATGCCCTGTACCCGCCTGGACCCGCCGTTGCGGAGCACGGGCACAAAAGAGAAGCGGCTCCTTTCAAAGACGTGCAGCGCGGTCTCCAGATGGTCGCGCTCCTTGAGGGTGACCACTTCCCTGGTCATGAGCTCCCCTGCGGTAAGGCTGTCCTTGAGCTCCTCGTAGCTGGGAAGCACCTTGCGCAGATCGCGCAAGGAGACCACTCCGGCCAGCCCCCCGGAATGGTCGAGGACCACGAAATGGGGATAGGCCGATTCCAGGAGGAGAGAGTAGAGCTCCTGCAGAGGCGTGTCCACCCGTACCACGGTATAGTCCCGCCGCATGAAATCGCCCACCATTAGGTTGCGCAGGATGCCGATATCGTGCCCCCGAACGATATTGATCCCCTTGCGCAGGAGCTTCATCTCATAGGCCGAGTATCCGAACAGGAAGCGAACCACCACGGTGGAGCTGATGCAGGCCAGCATCAGGGGGAGGACCACCTGATACTGCAAGGTCAGCTCGAAGATGGTCACAATGGCCGTAATCGGAGCCAGGGTGGTGCCCGAAACCATGGCCCCCATTCCGGCCAGGGCGAAAAAGGCCGGGCTCACGGCAAGATCCGGGGCCAAGTGCGTCACGCCGAGCCCAACTGCCGTGCCCAGCATGGCCCCCAGAAACAGCGAGGGGGCGAAGATGCCGCCGCTCATGCCGGAGCCGATGCACAGGGAGGTGGCAAAAAGCTTGGCCCCCAGAAGAACGAGGGCCATGGAGAGGCCCAGGCTCTCGGTCAAGGCTGCGTTGACCGTCTCATAGCCCACCCCGAGCACCTCCGGAAGCCCAAGGGCCACCAGCCCCAATCCCAGCCCTCCCAGGGCCGGCTTGATCCATTCCGGCAGCGGCAGCCTGGAGAAGGCGGTGTCCAGGCCGAAAATGAGCCGCACAAAACAGATGGCTGCCAATCCGGAGATCAGGCCCAGGAGCAGGTAGACAACCAGCTCCCAGTGACCCAGGAGAAAAAAGGGCATTACCTTGAACACCGGAAAATGCCCCCAGAATATGCGGGCCAGGACAGACCCGGTGATGGAAGCCACCACAATATGGCTGATAAAGGAGACCTCGATGTTCATGAGGATGATTTCCATAGCGAACAGGGAGCCGGCGATGGGAGCGTTGAAGGTGGCGGAAATTCCGGCCGCCGCGCCGCAGGCCAGGCATAGGCGGCGCAGCTCGGGCCGCATGCGGAACAGCTGGGCCAGCGAAGACCCCACCGAAGCCCCGATCTGGACAATAGGGCCTTCCCGGCCCACCGAGGCTCCGGTGCCCAAAAGCAAGCTCGTGACCAGGCCCTTGAGGAAGGTCACCCGATGCCGGATGGTGCTCTGCTGGCTGGTCACCGAGACGATCACCTCGGGAACTCCCGGACCCTTGGCCTCCGGAACGAGGAAGGTAATCACCGGCCCGGCGATGAGCCCCCCGAGGACCGGTACGCCGAGCCTGAGCCACCAGGGAGAAGCGAGAACCTGCTCGGTGAAGCTCAACCCCGGGGACCAGAACAGGAACTGGAAGAGCTCGATGAGCGACCGGAAGGCCAGGGCCCCGAGAGCGGCCAACAGCCCGATACCCACGGCCAGGGCGAGCAGAGCGATATCCATGGTCTGCACCCCGGCCTCCTGTTCCTGCCTCTGAACACCCCATATCCGCCGCAACCAGCCTTTCCAATCCGCCATTATCATCTCCCTGCTACGATGCGACTGCAAACTGGGAGCTCTCAAGCCGGTACCCATACAGCAAAAAACAGTGCAGCAGCACGCTACAAAAAAATCGAACCCCTGCGCAACCGGATTTCTCCGCAGAGGAGGCAGGCGGAGATTGAAACCAGCAGCCGATTTGGCTATCTTGCTCCTATGGAACGTATGGACAACGATTCCGCCGGGAAATACATCAAGGCCCTCATGGATATCAGCCGGGCCATTACCTCGGATCTATTCCTGGAGGACCTGCTCAAGCTCATCGTGATGGTCACGGCCAAGGTGATGGACGTGGACATCTGCTCCTTGTGGCTCATAGAAAACGAGGATGAGTCCCCTGTCATTCGCCTCAAGGCGACCCAGGCCATCGCCCCGGAGTATGTGAAGGATCGGAGCCTGAACATGAATGAGGGCGTGGTGGGGCATGTGGCCACCCACCGCAAGCCGCTGGTCCTCAAGAACGTCCTGCGCAGCCGGCGCTTCAAGGAGAAGGAGATGGCCAGGCGCCTCGGCCTGGCCTCCATGCTCGGCGTTCCTCTCCAGGTAAAGGACGGACGGACCATCGGGGTCCTGAACTGCTTCACCTCCAACCCGCACACCTTTTCCCAGACCGAGATCAACCTGCTGACCACCGTGGCCAACCAGGCCGCGGTGGCCATTATGAACACCGAGCTCATGGTGCAGCGAAAGGTCATCCAGGAAGAGCTGGAATCGCGAAAGCGCATTGAACGGGCCAAAGAGGTGCTCATGCAGCGCCGCAACATGTCCGGAGAGCAGGCCTTCCGCTGGATGCAAAAAAAGAGCATGGACTCCCGCACCTCCATGCGACAAATCGCCGAAGCCGTCCTCATCTCCGAAGATCTCCAGCATGACTAGAGCATAGGCCCTCTGCCTCGTCCCGCCCCGGTGGCACCGGGTTTTAGTAGAGCTCAACTCATCCCGCAAAGCTCACTTGACAAAAACCTTGCCTTAAGTGTAGTTAACTTTTTTACCAAAAATTAATTGCATTTTACCGCTGCAGCGCACAATGGGGTGCGCTGCAATGATTGCGGTTTCGGTTTTGGACAAAGGCGTCCATATGCCGCGCCTGGTGCGGATATGGGCGCCTTTATTTTTTGACTGGGAGACGCTTCAAGCGGGCTCCGCCAAACTTCCCTTGCAGAGGAGAACGAACATATGCGCTTTGAAAAGCACAACGACGTCCTGGGAACCACCAATCGAGGCAATCCGGCCGAATCAAGCCTGTGCACCCTTTGCCGGTCCGATTGCCGGGGCAAATGCGAAACCTGGATGTCCAGCCTTGTAGGACGAGACCTCCTCTATCCCAGAGACTACGGCATAGTCACCGCTGGAGCGAACAACACGACGCATACAGGGGTCTCCTACAACTCCCTGCGCATCCAGGGCTACGCCTACGGAGCCCAAGGGCTGGCCCCCCAAATGAGCAACGACCCGGATGACTGCATCTTTCCCAATGTCGACCTCAGCACGGAGTTCGGTCAGGAGATCAAAACCCGGTCCCGGATTCCGCTCATGACCGGAGCCCTGGGCTCGACGTTCATCGCCTCCAAGTACTGGGACTCCTTCGCCATAGGCGGAGCCCTGATCGGCATTCCCATTGTGGTGGGCGAAAACGTCGTGGGCGTGGACAAGGAGGCCGAGATCGACAAAGGCCGGGTGCTCAAGGCCCCGGAGCTCGACCGCCGCATTCAGACCTACCTCCGCTACTTCGACGGCTTTGGTGCGATCATCGTGCAGCTCAATGTTGAAGACACCCGCAACGGCGTAGCCCAGTACATTGCGGAGAACTACGGCGATAAGTGCATTATCGAGCTCAAATGGGGCCAGGGGGCCAAGGACATCGGCGGCGAGATCCAGGTAAAAAGCCTCGATTATGCCCTGTTCCTCAAACGGCGGGGCTATGTAGTCGATCCCAATCCCGAGCTACCCGAAGTCCAGGAGGCCTTTTACCACGGATCCATCTCCTCCTTTGCCCGGCACAGCCGGCTGGGTGCGACGAACCTCAGCTCCGTGGATCTCGTCCGGGAGGACTTCCATAAAGCGGTGGACTACCTCCGCAGCCTCGGCTTCAAGCGCATTTCGCTCAAGACGGGTGCCTACGGCATGGAGGAGCTGGCCATGGCCATCAAGTTCGCCTCCGAAGCCGGATTGGATCTGCTGACCATCGACGGCTCCGGCGGAGGAACGGGCATGAGCCCCTGGAACATGATGCAAAGCTGGGGCGTACCGTCCGTCCTCCTCCACTCCAAGGCGTATGAATACGCCAGCCTTCTGGCCTCCCGGGGCGAAAAGGCCGTGGACCTCTCCTACGCCGGCGGCTTCGCCCTGGAGGACAGCATATTCAAAGGGCTGGCTCTGGGCGCGCCCTTCGTCAAGCAGATCTGCATGGGGCGGGCCCTGATGATTCCCGGCTTTCTAGGAGCCAACGTCGAAGGCGTCCTCTATCCGGAAAGAAGGACCCAGGTCAACGGCAACTGGGACAGCCTGCCCAAAGCAATCAGAAGCCTGGGGACCACGGAGGAGGAGATATTCAGCCATTACTATGAGGTCCAGAACAAGGTGGGCCGGGAGGAGATGAAGAACATCCCGCTGGGCGCCATCGGGCTGTGGACCCTCTCGGACAAGCTATCCTGCGGCCTGCAGCAGCTCATGGCCGGTGCCCGCAAGTTCAGGATAGAGGCCATCAGCCGCGGCGATCTCTTCTCCGCCAACCGGGAAACAGCTCAGGAAACCGGCATCCCTCATGTGAGCGACGCCAACGACGAGAGCGCGCGCAAGATACTCTGCTCCTAAAGCAAAAAGCCCGCTCCGGACAGGGCCCTGCCCAGAGCGGGCTTTTTCAATGGATCTTCAGCCACAGGAGGCTCGCCGTTTCCGGACCGGGGTTCTTCCATTCCCCGGGGGTCTCCTTGGTCAGGTAGACCACGTCTCCGGGCTCCAGCTCATAGACCATCGGGTCGATGGAGGCCTGCAGCCGGCCCGAGAGGAGGTAGCCCATCTCCTCCCCTTTATGCGCGAAGAAGTGCTGGCTTAGGCTCTTTCCGGGCGCGATGTCGATGCGATAGGGCTCGGCCTTGACCTCCCAATCCAGGGGTGTGAGCTGATAACCGGACACTCCCTCCCTGGTAAGACGATCCAGGGATATCTCCCGCCTGTCCTCCCCCTTGCATACCGGACACCTGGCCTCCTGCCTGAGGCCCAGGAAAAAGGTGCTCACGTCAACAGCCAGGACCTCGGCGATGCGCAGCAAAGCCGGCAGGGAAGGATAGACCGAGTTGCTCTCGACCTGGGAAATCGTGCTCGGGGTGAGGCCCACCAGCCGAGCCAGCTCCTTCTGGGACAGCCCCTGCCTTGTCCGCAGCTCCTTGATCCGCCTGCCCAGATTGAGCTCTCCGAGCTGCGGGCGCTTGGTTTCGAAGCTGAGCTTAACATCGTCGCTCCAAAAGGCGAACGGCTTGTTCAGCGTATCTATGTCCCGCTTTTCCGCCTTGAGCAGGGTGAGCGTGGATTTTCCCCGCTCCATGGAAAGCTCGGCGGCCACTTGGGCGATCTGGTTCACGGTCGCCTTGAAGCGATCGGAATGGGCACCCTTTTCCATGATCCAGTAGGCGATGGTGTCCAGCTCGTAGAGCCTGGGGCAGGAATGGGTGTAGAACTTTTGGACCGCCTCCTCTCCGTTCCAGATATCCTGCATTCCGGTCAGGCTTTCGAAAATGAAGCGCACCTCTCCGGTCATAGCTTGATGCAGCCCGTAGACCGCCTGGCTCACCTGATCCGGATCTGTGGGCTCCATCACCTGGATGACCTGATGGGGCCATTGGGCCCCCCGATTCTCATAGAACTGGGAGAAGACCTCGGATGCGTCGCCCTTGCCGTTGGTGAAACAGTCCAGAATGATCAGCTGCTGATTCTCGGCCAGAGGGCCGAGCCTTTCCAGGATGCTCTTGGGGGAGTGATCAAAGCTCACATAGATCACCGGCTTCTTCTGCTCCACCGCCTCCCGAATGAGGTGATAGCAGAAGAGGCGGGCCAGGCTGCCGGCTTGGTCGTACCAGATCACATTGTCGCCTATGAACAGGGATCCCAGCAGCCGATCCAGCTCCGGCAGGCCGGAGGAAACGCGCTTTTTCCGGTGCAGCATATCCGTATCCTCAGTGTAGTTGCTTGAAAAGCACGCTCTTGCTATCTCAAACTGTGAACCGTGAACTGAACTCTCAAGTTCGCTCTTCTTTCTTCGCTCTTCGCTCTTCGGTTGATTCTGTCCAACATACATCTCTTTCTCTTGCTATCAGCTATCAGCTGTGAGCTTTCAGCTTCTTCTCTCTTCGCTCTGCGCCATGCGCCATGCGCCATGCGCTATGCGCCCCCTCAATCCACAGGCACCACTCGGCTGCCGTCGCGGAAGCGAATCCGCCAGTTCCTCCCCCAGGCCGGAAGCTCCCATCGGGAAGGGGGCGAGCGCCTTATGCCCCCGGTCTTGACCAGGGTTATCCGCTTTAGGGACGGCTCATATT
>CAZQPF010000042.1:0-5298 GCA_964595165.1 uncultured Desulfohalobiaceae bacterium | reverse complement strand
TCCAAGCGGAGCCTGCGGGGATAGCTCCGGTCGAACCGTTCCCGCTCCCATTCCGGCACGCCGTCAAACGCGAGGTCGCCCGGCTCCAGGAGATGAAGATCCGAAGAGCTCTCCGCCCCGAGGGCTTCCAGGCGCGAGGCGAGCCAGTCCGCAAAGCCCACCTCCTTGCCCTGCCCCATGCCCAGACGGACATACAGGTTCCAGGCCTCCACATCCCGTCGCAGGGGCTCAGCGACCTCCGGCCAGAGCCTGTCCTGCTCCATGAGCTCGGCTGCCGCCCGGCAGAGCTCCTTTCCCTGAAGCGCTTGCCGTTTCGTCTCGATGACCCGGCCGGCAAAACGCCGTTTGGTCTCGGCCGTGACCGTCTCCCCGTCCCAATCCGGATTCTCCAGGGAGATCCGGCCCAGGCCCTGGGCGCTCATCTCGGCAAAAGACACTGGAGCCAGACAGGTGGCCACGGTCACGGTCCGGGTCGTTCCCTGGCCCGGAATGCTGTGCGTATCGAGAACCACGGCCGCTTCGCTGTCCTCCGGAAACCTCGTTCCGCTGCCCACCTGGACCTCCTCCTGCTCGTTGCCCATGGCCCAGCGCCTTTTAAAGCGGCGGACGAAGACGAGCTCCGGGGCGCTGTTCAGAATGGACCGGATGAGCCCCTCCCGCGGCGGAGAGGACGGGAGCTTCTTTTTGGACAGCCCCGTTTCGCTGCGGATCTGTTCCGCAATCCTCCTTGCTTCCGCCAGGTTGCCGCGATTGAGCTTCACCTTGTCTGGCGGATCGCGCTGCAGAAGACGAATGAGCGTGCAGGCGTCGCAGGGCTCCGGGGCCCATTCCCGAAGTGCTTCCCAGGCCTCCTCCGGCTGACTGCCGGCCAGGATCCGGCCGCTGGCCGAGAGAGCCCCGGCCAGATGAACCATGGCCAGCCGGGTGGCTTCATCGGGCATGGCCGCAATGAGATGGGCCAGAAGGGAATCCAGGGGCAGGATAAAAAGGCGTTCCCCGTAGGCGGTGATCCTGCCCTCTGCGTCCAGGGCACCCATGGAGCGGAGCCTGGACAGGGCGCGAGAAAGCCCGTGCTCCGGAATGGGGTCCGGGCAGGAAAGCTGCTCCACCGGATGGCCGCAGGCCGCTGCGGCCAAAATGAGCTCTGCCGGGTCCTCCCGGACCACCTCCGGAGGGGTGTAGGGCTCCAGCTTGGCAGCCCGGCCCCAAAGCCGAATGCAGCGTCCCGGCCCCAGCCTGCCGGCCCGTCCGGCTCTCTGGTCCGCAGCTGCCTGGGAGATGGAGCACAGGCCGAGCACAGTGCGGCCGTTGCGGTGATGGGTTCTCCGCTCCAGGCCGCTGTCCACCACCGCCTTGACTCCCGGGAGGGTGATCGAGGTTTCAGCCACATTGGTGGCCAGGATGATCCTCGGCCTATCGGCCTGAACCAGGGCCCGGTCCTGGGTTTGGGACTCCACCGAGGCATGAAGCGGTATGATCTCCGCGTCCGGCTTTTTCTTCTCCAGCATTGACTTGGCGGCTTGAATCTCTCCCCGGCCCGGCAAAAAGACCAGCACATCGCCGCGTTCCATATCCTGCAGCAAGGGGAGCAGCGCATCCGCCACCCGCTTTTCCAATCCCTTGACCCGGGGAAGCTCATCCCTGTCGGCATAGGAGATATCCACAGGGTGCAGCTTCCCCTCGGCCTCCAGGCGTGTGGCCCCCAGGTAGTCGGCCAGCCGGGAGCCTTCCACTGTGGCCGAGGTGAGGACCAATTTCCTGTGCGAGCAGCGAAGCATGGCGGCCAAAAGATCCGTATCCCAGCCTCGTTCATGGAACTCGTCCAGAACCACCGCATCGAACGTTCTCAGGCCATCGGCAGCGTACCAGCGCAAGGCGATGCCCGGGGTGACGAAAACCACCCGGCTGGTCTCGCTGAAGCTGGAGTCGAAGCGAATGGCGTACCCGAGCTCCCGGCCGAGGGCCACGCCTTCGGAGCGGGCCAGGAAGCGGGCCAGGGAAAGGCAGGCCAGACGCCTGGGCTCCACAACGAGTACCCGGCCCTTGGAGGCACACCACAGAGGAAGGCGGGTGGACTTGCCGCTCCCCGGAGGAGCCTCCACCACGACTGGACCCCGCTCCAGGGCCTCCTCAAAGTCTTCCCTGAGGGAATCCACCGGCAGGCTGGAAGGATGGGCCAATGCAAACGGCGATGTTGCTGACTGTTGATTCATAGGCATCCTGCAGGATGGGATACAGGCTGCAGCTCCACCAAAATAGCAAACCTTTCCCTCATCGTATATGCCTCAACGTGGATACGAGCGGCTCCACTCCATCGCCAAGGGCTACGGGGTGCAGGTTCTGGTCTGCGGATGCAAAAACCCGGATCTGTCCGGACAGACCTGCGGGGCGCGGCCGGCGAAACACGGCTCGAAGCCTCCTGCCGCGCCCGGCGGCATACAACGCAGCCTGCTGGATATACCCTAAGGCCCCATCCGAGTCTTAGTCCCTGGAAAAAGGAAATTTTCCCGGGCCGATTGCTGGTGACAGCCGACCCCGCCTTAGGGTATACTGTTTGAAACAATCGCTTTTCACAAACCAAGCCGACCGCCCGGGATGGATGCTGGAGCCGGGGAACCGGAGCGGCGGCTATAATGGGAACGGAGTTGCGCAATGATAGTCACCAATGTCGAGACCGCCAAGCTGACCACCTCCAGGGATGGGGCCATCGTCCGCACCCTGGTCCATCCCAAGCTGCACGGCAACGAAAACCAGAGCCTGGCCATGGCCGAGCTCCCTCCGGGGGCCAGGACAGAGCTCCACAGGCACCAGCAGGGGGAGGAGGTCTATTACATCCTGCAGGGCCGGGGGATTATAACCGTAGGCCAGGAGACGCAGGAGGTGGTTCCAGGCGACTGCATCTGCGTCCATCCCGGCAGAGCCCATCGCTTGGAAAGCACCGGCTGGGAACCGCTCAAGCTGCTTTGCTCCTGCTCCCCTCCCTACTCCCTATCCGACGTGTCAGTGGTTTCCGATGAATAAGCCCTTTTGCGGCAACTTAAAGCCAGCTCGACGCATGCCCACCAACCTGCCTCCGGAATACTTCGAAAAGGAGGCCCAGCTTCGGGCCGCCAAGTCGAACCGGGAAAAGATCTCACTGCACAAGGATTTCCTGACCAGGTTCAAATCGGCCAGGGTGTGGGGCAAGGGGGTTTTTGACGGGCAAATGGCGGGCCGCGACCACCAGCTCCATGACGGCGACGTAGTGGAGCTGCGAACCTAAACCCACCCGGGCTCGGCTGTTCGGCTGGTTGCTCAGCCTGGGCTTAGGACATACCGGAGAAGGGCATCATGGGACAAGAGCCCCAAGCACAGTCCAGGAAGGAGGCCAAGGCATCACCGCCTGGAATCGGCCGCCTGCGCGAGGTTCTGCAGTCGCACCAGGGAGAAAGGCACATCATCGTGCTGCAGGATTTCCCCGATCCGGACGCTATCTCTTCCGCCCTGGCGCACAGCCTCATCAGCGAAGAGTACGGCATTCACTCCGAGATCCTCTACAGCGGCCGGATCAGCCACCAACAGAATATCGCCCTGGTCAAGCTGCTGCAGATCAACCTTGTCCGCTACGAGAAATCGGTGGATCTGAGCCCCTATAGCGGGGCCGTCTACGTGGACAACCAGGGGACCTCTTCCAGCGAGGCGGGCAAGGCGGTTCAAAAACTGAATATTCCGGCGGTTTTCGTGGTGGACCACCATGAGCCGCAAAAAAGGCTCGAGCCGGAGTTCTCGGACATCCGTCACATCGGGGCCACAGCCACCATCTACGCCCAGTATTTGGAGGGCGGGCTCCTGGACCTGGATGCGGCGCAGGAAGCCCATGTCCGGGTGGCCACCGCCTTGCTGCACGGCATCATGAGCGACACCCAATGCTTTGTCCGAGCCGGGAGGGAAGACTTCCTGGCCGCGGCCTTCCTGCGCGGCATCGCCGATGCCGAGCTTCTGGAGAAGATCATGAACCAGGCCCGTTCCAGGCGGGCTATGGAGATTATCTATCACGCCCTGGAAAACCGGGTCAGCGCCGAGAGCTTCACGGTTTCCGGCATCGGGTACCTGCGGACCGAAGACCGGGATTGCATTCCGCAGGCAGCGGACTTCCTGGTTACCGAAGAAAATATCCACACCGCCATAGTCTACGGCATCGTCCGGGGGGAGAGCTGGGAAGAGTCCCTTATCGGTTCCATGCGCACCACGAAGCTGACCATCGACCCGGACGAGTTCATCAAGGAGGTGCTGGGCAAAGACGCCGCCGGCAACTACTTCGGCGGCGGCAAGGTCTCGGCCGGAGGCTTTGCCATCCCCATCGGCTTTTTGGCCGGAAATGCCGATTCCGAGTTTCTGGAGCTCAAATGGAGCACCTTTGATGCCCAGATAAAAAAGAAGATCTTCGCCAAAATCGGCGTGGATAAGGAAGTCGACTCCGGAGCCTCATAAGACGGCCGCCTTATTGGGAGCCGGGCTCATGCGCCGATGGGATAGCGGCCGTTCCGCTTGGCCGTGCTGAGCATGGCCACCAGGCTTTAGGGCTTCCATTCGGGATGGATGGAGCTGGAAGCGGAGGGCTCATAGCCGCTTCCCGGGGCGATGGCCCGGATGGCCTTCCGGACCTCCTCCTGGGACCTGCTCCCTGCAGGAAGCAGGTCCAGGCAATCGATAAACGACAACTTGGAAGGAGAGGCATCATGTCCCTGCAGGAGTACTTTGAAGGCACAAAAGGATTAGGCGTTCTGGCCACCTCGGACAGCGAAGGCAATGTGGACGTCGCGATCTACTCCCGGCCCCACGTTATGGAAGACGGCAGCCTGGCACTCATTATGCGCGACCGCCTGTCGCACAAAAATCTGCAATCCAATCCCAAGGCGGCTTACCTGTTCAAGGAAGAGGGGCAGGGATACAAAGGCAAGCGGCTGTTCCTGAAAAAAATCAAGGAAGAGCAGGATACGGATCGGATCCAGGAGCTGCGCCGGAGAACCTATCCCGACGACGAAACCGCCCGCGCCGAAAGCAAGTTCCTGGTGTTCTTCGCCCTGGAAAAGGAGCTTCCGCTCATCGGCCCGGGCAAATAGTGCTTAAGTCAGCCTGGCCAGCGGCTGCGCTCGTATGAAACTCCGCTCTCCAACCCCTCACCCGGCACTCAGCTCATGAAATGATCTCAGGATGTCCATGGAAGCACATACGGGTCTATGACAAAAGCTTCAGCTACTGATTACGAAGCTGAGTGCCGGGAGCTCCCCTTGGGAAGGGGAGCAGCTCCGGAGTTTC